>JAFTNI010000085.1 GCA_017451975.1 Clostridia bacterium | reverse complement strand
TACTATCCAACGCTCTAAAGGTCTTGGTGAAAACGAGCCCGAAATGATGTGGCAGACGACTATGAACCCAGCCACGCGCAGGCTCATACAGGTAAGCCCCACAGACGCGGAAAAAACGGCTTATATTTTCGAAACCCTTCTCGGCGAAGACCTGCCCGAGCGCAAGGATTTCATACGCAAAAACGGTAAATTTTATCTTAAAGATGCGGATATATAAGAAATTAAGCATTTAATATAAAGGCTCCCTTGTGTAAAGGGAGCTGTCAACGCAAGTTGACGGAGGGATTGTAAAAAAGACATAGTTGTTATATAAACAAAACAATCCCTCCGTCTTTTGCTTCGCAAAATCCACCTCCCTTTGCACAAGGGAGGCTAAAACTTCTTACACAACGGAGTAAAAAATATGGCAAAAACGAAAAGCAGAAAAGATACATTAAACCTTCCCCCCGCGCCCATAACTCCGCAGCCTATAACGGAAACAATAGAAAAAAACTATATGCCGTATGTTATGACGGTTATAGTTTCACGCGCAATACCTGAAATAGACGGCTTCAAGCCCTCGCACAGAAAGCTGCTTTATACGATGTATAAAATGGGCTTGCTCACGGGCGCGCGCACAAAAAGCACGAACATCGTCGGCGCGACGATGAAGCTCAACCCACACGGCGACGCCGCAATCTACGAAACGATGGTGCGCCTTACGCGCGGCAACGGCGCGCTTTTGCACCCGTTCGTAGATTCAAAAGGTAACTTCGGCAAGCAATACAGCTCTGATATGGCATATGCCGCTTCGCGTTACACGGAAGCGAAGCTAGACACGTTCTGTAACGAAATTTTCGGCGGCATAGATAAAAACGCCGTGGAAATGACGGATAACTACGATGCCACTATGAAGGAGCCTGTGCTTCTTCCCACGGCTTTCCCGAACGTGCTTGTTTCGCCCAATATGGGCATTGCCGTCGGCATGGCGAGCAAAATTTGCTCCTTCAACCTCGGCGAAATATGCGATGGCACGGTGGCTTTGCTCGAAAACCCCGAAATTACTACAGACGACCTTCTCGATATTATAAAAGCCCCCGATTTTTCGGGCGGTGCGGGCATTGTTTACGACCGCGAAAAGCTGCGCCGTATTTACGAAACGGGCGAGGGGAGCTTTACGCTCCGCGCGCGCTACGTTTACGATAAAGCAGAAAACTGCATAGAAGTCCTGGAAATTCCGTATTCCACAACCATAGAGCTTATACTCAAAAAAATAACGGATATGATAAAGGAAGGCTCGCTTCGCGAGGTTATCGACGCCAGAAACGAAATCGACCTTCACGGCTTCAAGCTTACGCTCGACCTGCGCCGCGGCACAGACCCCGAAAAGCTTATGGCAAAGCTTTTCAAAAAAACGCCGCTTCAGGATAATTTTGCCTGCAACTTCAACATACTCGTTGACGGCACGCCGCGTACGATGGGCATAAAGGAAATACTTACGGAGTGGGTGCGCTTCCGCATGGGCTGCGTTTCGCGCGAGCTCACCTTCGATATGGAAAAGAAGCAGGAAAAGCTTCACCTTTTGCTCGGTCTTGGCGAAATATTGCTTGATATAGATAAAGCGATAAGAATAGTCCGCGAAACGGAAAAGGAAAAGGACGTTGTGCCGAACCTTATGGCCGGCTTTAGCCTGGACGAGGTTCAGGCAGAGTATATTGCGGAAATAAAGCTGCGCCACCTCAACCGCGAATATATTGTAGAGCGCACCTCTGAAATACAAAGCCTGCAAAGGGAAATAGACGAGCTGCGCGCCATACTCGGCTCGGAAAAAAAGCTGAAAAAATACATTGCAAAGCAGCTTAAAAAGATAAAGGATAAATACGCGCTCCCGCGCAAAACTCGCCTTCTCTACGACGATATAGGCGAATACTCCGAAGAGGAGCAGGTTGAAAACTACTCCGTGCGCCTTGTGCTCACGCGCGACGGCTTCTTCAAAAAGATAACTCACCAATCCTTGCGCGCAAGCGCAATGCGAGGCAGCGACGAGCAGAAGCTTAAGGAGGGCGACAAGGTCGTGCAGGAGGAGGACGCGGAAAACACCGACGAAATACTTTTCATCACCAATAAGCAGAAGATATACAAATCGCGCGTTTGCGAATTTGAGCAGGTGAAAACCTCCTCGCTCGGCGAATTTGTGCCCGCTAAGCTGGAATTTGAAAAGGACGAAAAGCCCATTGCCATGAAGGCGCTGAAAAAATACGAGGAAGGGCACAATATCGTGTACATCTTCGCGTGCGGCAAGGGCGTGAAGATACCCGTAACCTCATATGAAACAAAGGGCAACCGCAAAAAGCTCGTGGCGGCGTATTCCGATGCCTCGCCCCTTGTTACGGCGATATATGAAAGCGAGCCCTTCGATATTCTTGTTGGCACGAAATCGGGCAAGGGAGCTATTATAAACACGAAGCTTTTGCCGCTTAAAACCACGCGCACGAGCATCGGCTCTACTCTAGTTGCGCTGAAGGCGGGCGATGAAGTGAAATTTGCGCTGAAGGATTTCGAAAATAAGTACCCCGATACCACGGGCTTGCGCAAAACGAAAATCCCCGCGCAGCTTACCACGCTCAAGAAGTGACCGAAGCAGGAACGCACTTTAAGCCCCGTTTAAACCGCAGGGCAGGGGCTTGCTGCACCCGCAACCTATGCGGAAAATTCCTTGTAAGAGAGAATTAAAAAATATGAAAGTTCTTATAATTACGAAAGACGAAATTTTTTCCAGAATGCTTTTTCTGGAGGTTTCCGCCTTCGGCGCGCAGGCGTGCGAGGCGCGGGAGCTTTCGCAGGAAACGAAAAAAGAAATACCCCTTTGCGATTTCACTGTGCTTGATGCAGAGCTTTTTGCCGCGGAAACCGAGGAGCTTGCCGAGCTTGAAAAAACGCAGGTTTTGCTTTTCGGCTACCCCGAGGCGCTGGAAAGCGTGAGCGCAAAGGTAGCCGCGGGCTTCCGCGTTTTTCCGCGGCCGTTTCTTATGGCGTCGTTCCTTTCCTCTTTCTTCGAAAAGAGCGAGGAGGCGGAATTCGGCGTGCGCCCCGCGAAGCGCCGCAAAAGCGCGGCAGACTCGCTTATTCTGAGCGAAGCCACGCACACCGTTTCCTACAAGCGCGAAACCGTGGAGCTTACGGGGCGCGAATTTGCACTTTTGCTGCTGCTTGTGAAGCATAAGGGCGAAACCGTAACGCGCGCGGCAGCGGCGGCTGCTGTGTGGGGCAAGGACGGCGGCGCAGATACGAACATAGTTGACGTTTACGTGCGCTACCTTCGCGAAAAGCTCGATGAAAAATTCGGCATAAAGATCATCTCCACCGTGCGCGGCGAGGGGTATACGATAAAAAATAACGAATATTGATGGGTGAATAATATGGCGCACTTTTCGATTTTATTTGCAAACGAAAAAACGAGAAGCGATTTCTGCAAAAGAAAAGGCGAAGAATTTTCGTCTGCGGCGGTAAAAGACCTGAACATTACTGCTATAATTGACGAAATACGTAAGCTCACGCCCGATTTTCCGAGCGAATATTTGCTTTTTCCTCCATATGATAAAGATACGCAAAAGCTGCGCGGAGAAACGGCGGAAGAGCTATACGGCTCTTCCGCCGTTTTCGATAGTATGAAGCGCATGGCATCAAAGCTTTATACTTTAAAGCAGCACTGCAGAAACATAATCGATATAAAAAATAAAGATGCCAGAAACCATTGCTTTCTTTGCGCTGTTTTGGAATATTGCGCGGCGCTTCGTTACTTGCTTGAAATAACCGAGGGCGCGGCTTCGCGCGGGCTTGCGGGGCTTCACGGGTATGCAGCAGAGCTTTTGAGAAAAGCCGAAACAGGGCTATACACAAGGGCGCAAGAGCTTATGGGAAAGATAGACGAAATGCTCGCACTTTCCCTGTATGCCGACTTTATGGAGCAAAACATAAAAACGGCAGTTTCGGAAAAAGAGCCTCTTTCCGATAAAATCGCACTTCTGGCAGAGGATATATTGGGCGCAAAGCTCAATTTCTCTTTTTCCGCGGTTAATAACGTTCAGCTTTCACCGCTGGAGGAAGCATTGCTGGCGCTTATGAAGGCGCAAAACGCTTCTGTTTTTGAGGAGCTTGAGCTTTTCTATGAGGAAAACAAGCTGCTTGATTTCTATAGTCTTATAGACCTGCGCGATGAAATTTTGTTTTTTACGGGCTATATTGAATTTATTAAGAAATATGAAAAAGCAGGTTTTTCGTTTGCTTTGCCGAAAACCGTCGAAGGTACGATTTGTATGCGCAATGTTTACGATGTTTCGCTTGCCGTAAAGCTCGGTAAGCCCGATTTGATTGTGGCAAACTCTGCCGAAATACAAAAAGGCGATATATTCGTCGTTTCGGGGGCGAACCAAGGCGGAAAAACAACGTTTTTGCGCTCGTTTGGACAATGCGTTTTTCTGGCGGCACACGGGCTGCCCGTGCCTGCTGAAAAATTTGAAGCCCCCTTTTGCGGCTTCATGGCAACCCATTTCAACAGGGCAGAAACCGTGGGTAAGAGCAGGCTTGAGGACGAGCTTGAAAGGGTGAGGGCTATACTTTCCGCCGCCAAGGAAAACAGCGTGCTTTTATTTAACGAATGTTTTGTTGGCACGCGGCGCGGCGACGCAGTAATACTGTCGGAAAAAGTTTTTGAAAAAATATTCTCGCTCGGTGCTACCTGCGGCTTTGTTACGCATTTTTTTGAGCTTGCCTTGCGCGATAAGCGCTTGCTAAGCTTTGTTGCTGAAGCAATGGACGATGCAAGCGAGCAACGCACGTACCGAATAGTAAGGCGAAGCCCCGATGGGCTTGCGCACGCGCACAGTATCGCCGTTTCCTGCGGCGCAACGTACGCGCAGCTGCTTGCGGAAACAGAGAAACCGAGGTGATTTTATGGAAAGAAAATTCAGCCTTTTAGTTTCAGAGGGCGAAGCAAAAATATCGGCGCGTGCGCTTTACGACCTTGGCTTTTACACGGTGGGCGAAGCCGTTTTTGCAGAAGCCCGGTCGCTTTTTAAAAATTTCTTGCGCGTACTCAGCGCTCCCGTGGCAAATATGGATGTTTTACTTGAAAGACAACGCGTTTATATGGATTTTTGCAAAAATCCTACCCTTGTAGATGAAATAGAGAAATATTGTTGCCGCGCGCAAGAGTTTTATTTAAACCCCTTCGGCAAAACCTTCCGCACGGTGCACGACCGCCTTAAATATTACCTTTCAAATACGCTTGCATTACTGGATTTATACGATGAATTCCCGCGTGTTTTCAGTAAATTCCGCTTTGACTCTTCCGTGCTGGGCGAATACAGGCAAAAGCCGTGTGGGCCGCTGAAAAATGAGCTTGAAAGGCTTGCATCTCTTTACACAGATACGCCTTTTTCGGTAAATGTCACTTTTAATAACGGTTTTAAGCTTAAAAGCGCATCGCTTGCGGGGCTTCAGCCAACGAAAAAAACGCTTGCTTCTGCGCGAAACAGAAAAAAGAGAGAAGCGGAAAACGCGGAATTGCCCGAGGACAGTATTTTCTTCGGCGGAAATAATATGATATATAATGTGGCAAACGAGTTAAAAACTTCTATGATATTGAATTTGTGCCAAAATATTTCAAGCATAAATTCCGCAGTAAAGGATTTTTTTGCCAATATCCGTGCAGAAGCGGCTTTTTATGAGGCGGCGCTTATGTTGCAGAGGTATATTGAGGAAAAGGGCTTGCCCCTGTGTATGCCGAAAATAGATTGCCGTGCGGGCGGGGGAATATTTGCAAAGGGCGTTTACGACCTTTGCCTTTCCGCTGTTTTGGCTCCCGAAAGCATTGTGAGCAACGATATATCTATGGAAAACGGCAAAATTTTGATTGTAACGGGGCATAACCGAGGCGGAAAAACCACGTTCCTTAAAAGCGTGGGAATATCGCAAATATTGGCTCAGGCAGGGCTTTTTGCCACGGCAGGGGAATATTCATGCCCTTTATATAACGGTATTTTAACTCATTTCCCATCGGGCGAGGACGATAGCTTGGGCGATGGCAAGCTTGCCGAGGAACTTACACGCCTGAAACAAGATTTTCACGTGCTCCGCGGCGGCGGGCTTGCGCTTTTCAATGAATCTTTTACTACGACAACAACGCGCGAGGGCTCGGAAATCGGTATAGACGTATTGCGAGCTGTTTGCGCAAGCGGCTCACACGCAGTGTTTGTAACACACCTTATGGAGCTTGCAGAAAGCAGGCAGCTTATCGGCAGCACAGTCAGCCTCACTACAGAGAGCGCAGATTCATATAAAATAGCCGAGGGTGAACCATTGGCAGATATTTATGCATACGATATGCTGTGATAGATAACGAATATTGAAATAAAACCCGTAAAGCGTGAAGCTTTACGGATTTTTATTTTGTATATTGACAAAGATGTATATATGTGTTATAATTATATCGTCAAACGATATATCGTGAAACTATATACTATGCTGGAAAGGTTTGAGCATATATGGGAAATTCAAATACGGCGCTTACGGAAACCACTTTTTATATTCTTTTATCTTTGCAGAGCCCCTCGCATGGGTATGCAATTATGCAAAATATAAAGTCTATTACAAACGGCAGGGTGCGCATGGGGGCAGGTACACTTTACGGTGCGCTGAGCGCCCTTAACGATAAAGGTTATATAAAAGAATGTGAATGCGAAGACCCCTCGAAAAGAGAATATGTTATAACGGAGAATGGCAAAGAGGCTTTAAAAAAAGAAATATCCAGGTTGTTAGAGCTTACCTATAATGCAGAAAAATATTTTAAGGAGAAATGATTATGAAAGACAAGTTTATCACTAAAATACGTCTTTTTGCAAGCCTTGATAAAGAGCTGGATTTTATAAACAAGATGAATGCCTTGGGGTACAAGCTTGTTTTTGTACAGTTGGGTATATTTTATAAATTCAAAAAAGTAGATTATAACGATGGTTTTACAATAATACATGCTACGGATAAAACAAAAATATCAGATATGTCTTCGGCAGCATTACTTGGCGGTTATGATATAGTTCAACATACTTGCGACGGATTGGGCAATTTTTTGTATCTTGCAGGGAGAAAAGGGAAAGCTGATGAAGATTTTATAAGCGATAACGAAGGCAAGCTAATGTACTATAAAACAGTAAAATCTTACTACCGTTTTTCGGCAATGCTTACCTTTGCTGCTTTTTTTGCTTGTACTTTTCCGTTTTTGATTTCGCTTTCAAGAATTATATTTATTCTTCAAAATTATGAGTTACTCGGCAGCAACAAAATTCCCACGACCATATCAATCGTCGGCGTATCTTTAGGGGCTTTGTTGGGTGTTATTTTTCTTATGGCATTTATACGCATAATTATTCTTTACGTTAAAACGAATAAAAAATGCAAAAAAATTGTTTCGGATATGAGTTTATATGAATGATTGAGAGGGGAAAAACCATGAAAAAAGAAAAATATGAGCAAGACACCTGGGATATTGCAAGAGATATGCTCCTTGTTTCATTCGGTTCGTTTTTTCTTTCTATTGCTTTGGCTTATATAATCAGAGCTGTGCTGGCTTATTTGGTTTTCCCGGGAATCGGCATGATAGTTCCTGCGGTGGATGATTTTTTCACAAACCAAAACAGAGAGGAAATGGAGCTTTTTAACGGTATGGCATATGAGATTTGCCTTTTGGTTTCGTTTTTTATCTCAATGTTTATTTTAACTCCGTTTGCCGAAAACAGAAAAACTGTTTTTGGAAAAATCGAAAAAGGCGAATTTATTACCCCTTTAAAAGGAATTGTTCATTTTTTGAAATATGATTTTGAAAGCTTATTTTCAACGATTCTTTCCTTTTCTGCTTTGAATTTTTTATTCGGTAAAACATTTGGTTTTGCACCTTTTTCGATTTTATTCAGATATTTTGATAATTTAGAAATCATACTTATAAGCGCGGTGCTTGTGTTTATTGCTGAATTTGTCTGCATTTTGCCGGCGCAGAAGCATTGGCTTGTTGATTATTATATCGGAGAAGATTGAGGAGGTTAGTATGTCTGCGGTGATTGCGTATTCTGTAGGTATAATATTAGCACTTTGCGCAGCTAAAATATTATTCAATTTTATTCGTGCTGTGGTTTTGCGCGTGAGTTTTTACAAGAGAATTAAAAAACTCTGTAAAGATAAGGGATATGAAATGACTAAAAAAAGGGGAATGTTTGCTTCGTTTTTTCGCATAACAAAAAAAGCGGATTTCACGGTTGAAGCGCGTGGGGAGCGTTATTCTGTCAGGCTTATCACCTGTTTTGCACATAAAAGAGCATACCATTTCATAAACGATAGATATTATGTTCAATTTGCGCGTTTTGGCTATATTTTACCTATGTCAAAAAGCATAAACAAAATCAGATTTTTTGAAAAACTCAAAAAATTACCCGAACTTAATGCAGATGAAGGCGAGAATATAAAGCAAATTCTACTGCTGAATCCATCGCCTATGGAGGTTTTTCAGCTTGAAGGCGGCAGAATGAAAAAATCTCTTGTGGTCGATGGTGCTGTGATGTACGGATGGCAGGTTTACGGTGCAGGCGGATTTTTGAAGATGCTTAATGAAAAATAAAACACTGAGGGGAAAACCTCGGCGTTTTATTTTTAAATTGAAAAAATTTGTTACACATAAAAATCCGTGCGCGGTGCAAATTAAAAGAGGACGAAAAAAACAGTCCCGCGCCAAAAGCGGCGATGGCGTGTAAACAAGAAAAGCCGCAATGAAGGCGAAATATGTCAAAAACTAAAAAAACGGCATCAGTGTTTTTTGCGGCGGTGTTTCTTATACTTGCGGTTGCGGTCTTTCCCGCTTACGCCGCCGCGCCGGGCGAGGGCGAAAAAACGCTTATCGCCGCGGGCGTGCCCTTCGGTGTGCGGCTTCATACAGACGGCGTGATAATCGTCGGCTTCACGAATGCGGGCAACGGTAGCAAAAACCCTGCGCGAGAAGCGGGGCTTTGCCGCGGCGACGTTATAACGGAAATCGGCGGCAAGCGCATAAAAAGCGCGAAGGAGCTTTGCAACGCCGTGGAAAGCACGGGCGGCGAACTTAGCATTAAAATAAAGCGCGGCGGCGAGGAAAAAAACTTTACCGTGCGCGCGGAAGCGGGGCAGGACGGCAAATATAAAATCGGCGTGCTTGCGCGCGATAATGCGGCGGGCATAGGTACGGTTACTTTTATAGACCCTGAAACGGCTATGTTTGCGGGCCTTGGCCACGGTATTTGCGACGGTGAAACGGGCGAGCTTGTGCCAATTTCCTACGGCACCTGCGAGGAAGTGGAGCTTACGGAGATAATAAAGGGCAAAAAGGGCGCGCCAGGCGAGCTTCGCGGCTTTTTCACGGGCAAGAAAACGGGGAAAATCGTGAAGAATACGCTTGCGGGCATTGTGGGCGCTCTTTCTGAAATACCGCAGAGCCTTTCTGCCTCGGTTTACCCCGTGGGCGCAAAAGAGGAGCTGCACAGCGGCAAAGCAAAGGTCATCACCACCGTAGAGGGCGAAGCGAGGGGCGAGTACGTGATAATAATTTCGGAAATAAACCTTTCGGGCGGGCAGAAAAACTTCACCGTGGAAATAACAGACCCTGCGCTCATTGCCAAAACGGGCGGTATAGTGCAGGGAATGTCGGGCAGCCCGATTATACAGGATGGCAAGCTTGTAGGCGCTGTGACTCACGTTATGGTAAATGATCCCACACGGGGTTATGGGATATTTATAGAGAATATGTTAGAAGCAGCAGAATAATCTCAAGCAGGTAATGTGATGAGTAGATCATTATGTTGCCTGCTTTTTTGAAAAGTGATTGGAGCTGCAAATAGCAAGAAATATGAAAACTACTTCACGTTTCTTTGCTATAATTTTGTACAGAGAGGAGGGGAAAACAATGGAAAATCTTATTATGAATATAGAGACAGTCATTGACTATATTGAATCTCATCTTGATGAAAAGCTTGATCTGGAAAAGGTGTCGGAAGCAGTTCATTATTCGAAATACCACCTGCACCGTATGTTTACCAATACGGTAGGAATGACGATTCATGATTATGTGCAGCGACGTCAGTTGACAGAAGCTGCAAAGCTATTGGTATTTTCCTCTAAACCGATCATTGAAGTTGCTTTTTTCTGTGGTTATGAAAGCCAGCAAGCATTTTCATCTGCCTTTAAATCCATGTATAAAGTACCGCCTGCGCAGTATCGGGACAAAGGAAATTTTTATCCGTTGCAGCTCCAATTTGTATTGCATAAGAATATCCCTTCCAAAGTTTTTACAAAGGAAGATGTCTGCATTGCAAGAGTAGAAGATATTCCAGCTTGGATGGATTTGATGCGTTTGGTGATTGACGGATATCCGGTCATGGATGAAACGGATTATTTGAATGAGATTACAAAAGCTATAGAAGAAAAGAGAGCGCTCACTTTAAAAGAAGACAATGTTTTGATCGGAGCCATGACATTTTCAAGGAACTCAGGCAGTATTGATTTTTTAGGGATTCATCCACAATATCGCAATCAAGAGATTCAGAAATTATTTTTAGAAGTGCTTTTGGAAAACTATTTACCTGGGCAGGAAATCAGTATGACCACTTATCGTGAAGGAGATAAAGCGGATACTGGGCATCGTGATTTGCTGAAAAGCCTTGGTTTTGCAGAGCGGGAATTACTGATAGAATATGGCTATCCGACACAGCGCTTTGTCTTTTCATCTTCAGATAAGGAGGAAACAATATAATGGCAAGAGAAATTAACCCCAAAGATACATCAAGAGCATCGGCATATGAACTTTGGATGAAAGCACCGAATCCGATGGTTACATTTTTCAAAACTTTGGATGTGACAAATTTAATTAAAATATCGAAAAGGAAGCACATGAAATTCAATATGCTTCTTGATTTTTGTGTTGGAAAAGCAGCGGTTTCCATAAAAGAATTCTACATACTTCCGGTGGGTGAAAAGCTGATAAAGCATGATCGTATTGCGGTGAATACCATTGTAAAAAACAGAACCGGAGAAGTGAGCTCCTGCGATATTTTGTATACGGATAATTTGGAAAAATTCAATCAGGATTATTTAAAATATACCATACAAGTGGCTGAAACTTGTATGGACAGGGATTTGTCGATT
>JAFTNI010000084.1 GCA_017451975.1 Clostridia bacterium | reverse complement strand
GCAAACGTGATCTCGGGCGCTTCGCCGGGGTTAATGTTCTTGCGCTGGCCGACCTTATCTGTCTGAAGATATACCCATTCGATGCTGTGCTCGGGCACCATGGGGTGAGCCACAGAGCCGATGGCAACTTTAACGATGCCGTTTTCGAAGCTTACAACGGGAATGTGTTTTTCGCGGCTTGCTTCAACCGTTCCTGCTTCGAGCTTTGTCATTTTCTGGCCGCAGCACATCATGGGAACGCCTGCGTCGTGAATAATGCCGATGATATTGCCGCAATGCTCGCAAATATAAAATTTCGTTTCTTTCATTGTTTTATCCTCCAAAAATACTGTTTTATATAATTTGTTTTTATTTATTTACTTATTTATTTTATT
This sequence comes from Clostridia bacterium, assembly GCA_017451975.1. Taxonomy (GTDB): domain Bacteria; phylum Bacillota; class Clostridia; order Oscillospirales; family CAG-272; genus UMGS731. The sequence goes on along the minus strand of JAFTNI010000084.1, from coordinate 4,827 downwards.
TCCTCAAAATCTTCCGCGCCGTGCTTGCAAAGCGGGCAAACGAAATCTTCGGGGAGCTCTGCGCCATCGTAAACGTAGCCGCAGATTTTGCAGACGTAGCCTTTTTTGCCCTCTACCTGGGGTTTCGGCTTAACGTTTGCGTGGTAGTAAGAATACGTCATAGTTTCTTTATCGGAAACAACTCTTGCTTCCGTAACGGAGCATATGAACATACCGTGTGTATCGAGGTCGATATACTGCTCAACCTTGAGCGACATAAATGAATTGATGTATCTGGGTAGCACCACAAGCCCGTTTTCTGCGCGGAGTGGTTCGCAATCCTTGAATTTATCAACGTTTCTGCCGCTTACGAAGCCGAAGGCTTCAAACACCTTGAAGGGTGCATCTACCGTAAGGCAGTTGATGTTCATAACGCCTGTTTGTTTGATAACGTGGTGGGAATAGTTTGCTTTGTTTATTGTAACGGCAATTCTGTTGGGTGTATTTGTAACCTGCGTAACCGTGTTTACGATAAGACCGTTATCCTTTTTGCCGTCGTTAGACGTTACAACGTAGAGGCCGTAGCCTATATTGAAAAGCGCCGTGGGGTCGTTTTTATTTACTGCGTTAGCGGAAAGAGCGATATATTCGCGGCAAAGCTCTTCTGCGAGAGCATCGAGCTGAGCCGAGCTTTCATCGTTAAGCGCGGAAAGAATTTTAACCGTGTTTTCCGCGAAGGTGATGTTTTTGCTCTTTTCAAACATACCCTTCATAACCTTTGCCGCCATGGGCGCCCAGCTGCCGTTTTCTATAAAGGCAACCGTTCTGCTTTGGTAGTTGCGCTCTGTAAGGTGATTTATAAATTCGCGCATGAAGGGGAAGATTTCTGCGTTATAGGTCGTTGTAGCGAGCACGAGCTTGCTGTAGCGGAAGGCATCTTCCACAGCCTCTGCCATATCGCAGCGTGCAAGGTCGTTTACCACAACCTTGGGGCAACCGTTTGCTTTGAGCTTATCTGCAAGCTTCATTACCGCTTTCTTCGTGTTGCCGTAAACAGATGTGTAGGCGATAACTATGCCTTCCTCCTCGGGCTGGTAGCCGGACCAGGTGTTGTAGAGGCCGAGGTAATATCCGAGATTTTCTGTGAGCACGGGGCCGTGAAGCGGGCAGATTATTTCGATATCGAGCCCTGCCGCTTTTTTGAGAAGCGCCCCTACCTGCGCGCCGTATTTGCCAACTATGCCGATATAGTAGCGGCGAGCCTCGCAAGCCCAATCTTCTTCAACGTCGAGAGCGCCGAATTTTCCGAAGCCGTCGGCAGAGAAGAGAACTTTATCCTTGCTATCGTAGGTTACGATAACCTCGGGCCAATGAACCATGGGCGCCGTTACGAACGTAAGCGTTCTGCCGCCGAGCGAAAGCGTGCTTCCTTCGCCCACAACTATGCGGTTATCTGCAAAATCTGTGCCGAAGAAGTTTTTCATCATAGCGAAAGCTTTTGCAGAGGAAACTATTTTTGCTTCGGGGTAAGCTTTCATAAAGTTTACGATGTTTGCAGAGTGGTCGGGCTCCATATGCTGAACTATAAGGTAATCGGGCTTTCTTGCGCCGAGTGTATTCTGGATATTGTCGAGCCACTCGTGTGTGAAGTTTGCATCTACCGTATCCATAATAGCTATTTTTTCATCGATGATGGCATAGGAGTTATATGCCATTCCGTTCGGCACAACGTACTGGCCTTCAAAAAGGTCTACCTGGTGGTCGTTTACGCCGATGTATTTTATGCTGCTTGTAATCATATTTGCACTACCTCTTTTTTTGTAATTATATACTTATTTTATCATATTGTGCCGAGATTTTCAATCTAAAATTTTGCCGTTTGTTGAAATTGTTACGACTTGCCAGGGAATAAATTTTCCGCTTGCCATAAGCGCGCGCTTTGCGGCGTTTTCAAGCCCGCCGCAGCAGGGCACCTCCATGCGTACTATCTTAAGGCTTTTTATATTGTTGTTTCTTATTATTGCCGTAAGCTTTTCGGTATAATCGCCTTCGTCGAGCTTCGGGCAGCCTATGAGCGTTATGTGGTTTCTTATAAATTCGTTGTGGAAGTTGCCGTAGGCGAAAGCCGTGCAGTCTGCTGCGATAAGTAGGTTTGCGCTTTCGAAATACGGTGCGTTTACGGGCACGAGCTTTATCTGGCAGGGCCACTGGGCAAGCCTGCTTTGAAGCATGGGGCCTTTTTCTGTGTAGGCTTCGTTTTTTCTGGCGAACGCTTTTGCGGCGGAGCCGGGGCAGGTGTGGCCCGTGCAGGGCTTTTTCGCTGCCGCTTTAGAGGCAAGCACAGCCGCTTCGTCGTATGCGGGCGCTTCGCGCTCCTCAAAGGTTATTGCGCCCGTGGGGCAAGCGGGAAGGCAATCGCCGAGCCCGTCGCAATAATGCTCGCGCGCAAGCTTAGCTTTGCCGCCTACCATTTCTATTGCACCCTCGTGGCAAGCCGCGGCGCAAGCTCCGCAGCCGTTGCATTTATCTTCATCTATCTTTATTATCTTTCTGATCATAAGTTTTCTCCTTTTTCGGGGAATCGGCTTTTGTGAACGTGCCGCGAATTTTATTTTCGCTACGGCAGCTCCTTGACTTTACACCACTATTATAGTATACTTTAATTATAAAGTATGTTGAAAATTCAACAAAAGGAAGAAAAAATGAAAAAATATTTAAAAATTTTAAAAAATTGTGCGCTCTTTGAGAATATAGCAGAGGAGCACCTTTTGCGTATGTTGACGTGCCTGGGCGCAAAGGTGGAATTTTTCGATAAAAAATATACGATTATTGCCGAGGGATCAAGGGCAAATTTTGTTGGCATAGTGCTTTCGGGCTCTGCGCACGTATTGCAGGTTGATTATTACGGCAACAGAAGTATTCTCGGCAGTATAGAAAGCGGGCAAGTGTTTGCAGAGGCTTTCGCTTGCGCGGAAACAGAGCATATACCCGTTTCCGTTGTGGCAAGCGAGCCTTGCGAGGTTATGCTCATAGATTGCGGGCATATTCTTCATACCTGCCAGAATAACTGCGGCTTCCACGGTCAGCTTATATATAATTTAATGAAGGACCTTGCCAAAAAGACCGTAATGTTCCACCAGAGAATAGAAATAACCTCCAAGCGCACTACGCGCGAGCGTCTTATGGCATACCTTATGTTCTGCGCGAAGCGTGCGGGCAGCGAAAGCTTTGATATCCCGTTCGACAGGCAAGAGCTTGCCGACTACCTGGAGGTAGACAGAAGCGGACTTTCCGCCGAAATAAGCAAGCTGCGCGCAGAGGGCGTGCTGGAAAGTAACAAAAAGCACTTCAAGCTGCTTTGAGAAAGAGGTATATATGGCAAGCAGTAAAGAATATTCAGAGTTTATTCTTGATATGTGCGCAGGGCTTTCCGCCCGCGCGATGATGGGGGAATACCTGCTTTATTACGGCGGCAAGCTCGTGGGCGGTATTTACGATAACCGCCTGCTTGTAAAGCCCACGGGGGCGGCGCGTGCGCTTTTGCAGGGCGCGAAGGAGGAGCTGCCTTACGATGGCGCAAAGCCCATGCTCCTTGTGGAAAACGTAGAAGACGGGGCATTTCTCCGTGAGCTTTTTGAAGCGATGCACGCAGAGCTCCCCGAGCCGAAGAAGAAAAAGAAATAAGGAAAAACACCGCCGATGGCGGTGTTTTTTCCTTATTTCCCCTCTGCAAGCCATTTTATAAGGCTCTCGGCACATTTTTCACCGTCGGCGCGGCCGCGGTCGTAGACCTCCTGCACCTTTTCGGGGTTTTTCTCCAACCTGCCGATGTTAAGCGGAGCGTCGGGCTTTATAACAAAGACGCTCCCGCCCTTTTCAAGCTCGAAAACTCTTTCGACAGAGGCGTTATATTCCTCGTTTCGGCTATTCAGCACCTTTGTGAACTCTGGGTATTTGCGGTAGAAAAGCCCCGCTATTGGCGTACCTGCGATAAAGCAGGTACGCCATTTGAATTATTCAGCTATTTTCCCAAACTTGATCACCCAACTAAGCGAACGTAACACTGTTTTGGATACACAATCTCCATATTCGTTATTGCGTTTTTGTGCTTTTGGAGGTATAATTATCTCAACGGATCCGGAATATAAAGGTATAAGGAGTATTATATATGACAATAGGAAAAAATATTGCAGATTTAAGAAAAAATAGCGGAATAACGCAGGAACAACTTGCCGAGACGCTTGGTGTGTCTTCTCAAACGATTTCCAAGTGGGAAAACGAAATAACAATGCCCGACATTATGCTTCTCCCCGTGATTGCAGGCTATTTTGATATCACAGTTGATGAATTGTACTGCGGCAGAAAACCGACAAAGAAACAACAAATTATTGATTACGATGAAATTCCCGAAATGCTGTACGATACTGTAATCGATCTTACGCAACGCGGTTGGGTGGATACGGTAGAAGGAAAAGATATTGAGGCGGAAAAAGAGAAAATGAAATCCTATCTTGCCCAAAATCGACAAGTTAAAACGGCAACGTTTTCAAATAAAAGAGGAGCTGTGGTTGCCACATCGGAAATCGGTCTGTTACACAGAGGCAAAGCAAACGCCGATCAACTTGTTCAAGAAGGGATAGGTCGTGTACTTGAGGTTTTGTCAAACGTTGCTGTGAGACGTGTTTTCGCTTATGAAATGGAAAATATGACAAAGCCTATTACGGCACCGTATGTGGCTAAAAAATGTGATATTTCTCCCGATGAAGCTGTCGAGGCTCTTGAACTGTTAACAGAAATTCATGTTAATCATCCTACCGATGTTATGCTCGATGAAAATAATTCTGTACG
>JAFTNI010000083.1 GCA_017451975.1 Clostridia bacterium | reverse complement strand
TCCCCGGTGAAAAGGAACTTATTGAAATGATGCGAGAAATCCAAAGTGCCAAAAGCGCTTAAACAAAAACAAGAATACGGCATACCTCTTTCGAGATATACCGTATTCTTGCAAAACTGTCCTTTAGGGCACGACCCTAAAACAAGCGGTTTTTTATTATAACCCGTATTTGGTTTTAATTCTTTCAAGCTTTTCGCCTATAGGCTTTGCCAGAAGCAGAAGGAAAATTATATTTGAAGCAGCGTATACAGCGGTTACGGGCAGGGCTGTAAGCATAAGCGCAAGGTAGCGCGCGGGGTTGAAAACTCCGTCGTGCCAGAGCGTGGCGAAAACATCGAGTAAAAGCGAATACAGAGCGCCCGAAAAAGCGCCGTAAATGGAAAGGGCAAAGCGGCTTTTTTTCAGCGTATTTGCAAGCACCGCCGCAAAAAAGCCTATAAGCCCCCACGCCAGCATCTGGAAGGGGGTCCACGGCCCTTGCCCGAAAATGAAGTTTGAAATAAGCGCCGAAAGTGCGCCGCAAAGAAAGCCGTTTTCCGCGCCGAGGTATATGCCCGTTATAACTACTATGGCGGTTACGGGCTTGAAGTGCGGCAGAAAGGCGAAGGCAAACCTGCCGACTATGGAAAGCGTGACCATAGTGGCAAGCACCACGAGGTTTTTCGTGCGTGTTCTGCCTTTTTCAAAGCTTAAAAGGAACGGCACACAGGCGAAAACCGCCACGCATACGGAAACGAAAATATAAGCCTTGCCGCGGAAAATTATTGCGCCGAGCGCAACCGCCGCAGGAACGGCGAAAAGAAGCAGAAAATATTTGAAAAATGAGCTTTTTTTCATTCCTTCACCCCCGCAAGCCGTATAATATCGGCTTCCGTAACGGCGTTTTCGAAAATTCCGCGCGAAATGCGGCTTGCCGCCGTGGTGTAGAAATTGTTGGCGGAAAAGAAGCTTTGCGGTGCGGCGGGGGCGAGCACCTCGCCATCGAAAAAGAGCGCGCAACGGTCTGCATTTTCGGCGGCAAACTCTACGTCGTGCGTTACGGCGAACACGGCAAGTCCCTCGCTCATAAGCGCGCGCAAAAGCTTTGCAAGCTCGCTTTTTGCCGCAGGGTCTATAGCCTTCGTCGGCTCGTCGAGCAGAAGAATATGCGGTTCTGTAAGCAAGACCTTTGCAAGCGCGCACCTCTGCGCCTCGCCGCCCGAAAGGTCATATGGGTGCTTGGAAAGCAGTTGGGCAACGCCGAGCTTTTGGCAAACCTCGTCAATTTTTTTTGTAAAATTCTCTTTTTTTATACCGTGTGCGGCGAGGATATCTTCAAAATCCTCGCGCACGGAGTTCTTAAGAAACACGCTCACGGCGTTTTGCGGTAGCATGGCGGCGCGTTTGCCGAACGTGCGCACTTTTCCGCGGTATGGCTTTATAAGCCCTGCCGCGGCGCGCAAAACTGTTGTTTTTCCCGCGCCGTTTGCCCCGAGCAGGCAGAAAAGCTCGCCTTCGTAAAGCGAAAGGCTCGCGCCGCGCAGAATATCGGGCGTGTGCTTTTCGTAGCGGAAGTGTACGCCCGCAAGCTCGAGCGCGGGTGTGCCGCCGCTTTTTGGGGGCGGCAGCTCGTTTTTGCACGGCTTGCAGTTTTCGGCAAGAAACCTTCGCCCCTCGCGCACGGTAAGCGGTGCTTTTTCGCCACCGCCGCCGAGCCTTCCATATATGCGCGCCGCCGTGGGGAAACCGCGCGAAATGGGCGCGCCCGCAAGCTCCATGCAAATTTCGCGCGGGCTTGCGAAGGAAATAAGCCTGCCGCCCTCCAGCACCGCGACTTTATCGGCTATGGGGAAAAGCTCCTCCAGCCTATGCTCTGCTACGATGACGGTGACGCCAAGCTCGCGGTTGATTTTCTTGAGCGTGGAAATAAAATCTGCCGCCGCTATTGGGTCAAGCTGCGAGGTAGGCTCGTCCAGCAATAGAAGCTTTGGCGACATAGACATTACCGCGGCGAGTGAAAGCAACTGCTTTTGCCCGCCCGAAAGGTGCGCAGTGCCCTCGCGGAACATATGAGCAATGCCGAAGTAGTTTGCCATTTCGCCTATGCGCAGGCGTATGTAGTCGGTATCGAAGCCGAGGTTTTCAAGCCCGAAGGAAAGCTCGTGCCAAACCTTGTCTGTTACGATACCCGCCTCGGGGTTCTGAAGCACAAAGCCTATTTCCGCGGCGCTTTCGCGCGCGGAAAGCGTGCTTTGCTCCTTGCCGCAGAAGTAAATTTTGCCTGAAAGCTCGCCGTGGGGCGCAAGCTCGCGCTTGAGCAGCTTCAGAAGCGTTGTTTTGCCGCAGCCGGAGCCGCCTGCAAGCACGCAGAAATCGCCCTCGCCTAGCGAAAGACTTATGCCTGAAAGCACGTTCTTTCCCTCTGCGGGGTAGCGGAAGCTTAAATTTTCGAGCGCAAGTATTTCCATTTCAGCGCCTCCTTTACTTCAAAAATAAAAGGCAAAAGCGAAAGCGCGGCGAAGCACGCATACATCGCCACAGAAAAAATATCAAAGGGGAGCTCGCTTATGCGCGGGTAAAAATAAAAGCTTGCCTTGCCCATGGCAAAGCCTGCGAGCACGGGGGCAGAAAGCGCAAGGCTTGCGGCTATAAGCGCGCCGTCTGCGCGAGTAAAGCGGAAAAGTGAAAAGCTCCTTTTTCCCTCCAGCTCGAAGCCGCGGGCGCACATAGATGCCGCTGTGTCTGCCGCGTTTTCAAGCGCCCACGAAACGAGCGCGGAAAACACGCGCGCATAGGAGGCAAGGCGAGAGAAGCGGCTTTCGCCGCGGAAATAGCCCATGGCTTTTTGCACGTCGCAAAGCTCGCGCCATTTTCGCTTGAAAAGCGGAATAAAGCGCAGCGCCATGGAAAGCACGACGGCGAGCTTTGGCGAAGCCTTGCCGAAAAGCGCAAGCAGCTTATCGCTTTCCATCACTCGCGAAAAGCCCTTGCAGGCAAGCATTACCGCCGCCACGGTGGCGGCGATATTTACCCCCGCAAGCACCGCCTCGAGCGTTACGGGGTTATCGTTCATAAAAAAGAGAGGTGTGGCACCGCTGTGGGAAAAAAGCGGGTTTGTGAGCGCGACGAGAATAAACATCGGCGCGTAAAATTTCAAATCGTTTAAGTTTTCGCGCGCCGTGCCCGTGAAAAGGCAGAAGTAGAGTGCACCCAAAAGCGAAAGCGCTGTTATAACGGGGTTTTCCGTAAACATAGTGAAAAGCAAGAGGCAGAGGTAATAGGAAAAAAGCGCGGCGGGGTGAAAGCGTGCAAAAGCTATATGGTTATTCATTTTTTGCGCCCCCTTGCAGTAGATCTTCGGAAAGCTCGCAGGTATATACCCATTCGATTTTGTCGCCGTCGTGAAGCGTGCAGGCGGAAGAGCCTACCTGCGGGCGCTCGCCGTTTACAAAGTATGTCCAGCCCGAAAGGTCGCCGCAGGAAAATTCATATATATTGGCAATGCCCTCTATATAAACGGTTTTCGTTTCCTTTGCGCCGCTGTATTCCATTTGTATGCGGTGGGTTTTTGCCGCGCGCACGAGAATATCGAAGGCGGTGTCGCCTTCGCGCAGTGCATATTTGGTTTCGGCAAGCACTGTGCCGTCACTCGGCACGTAAGGGGCAAGCGCGGGGTCGAGCTTTTCCATATTGTCGAGCACGGTATCGCACCTTATGGAAATTACCACGGCGGCATCGCCCTCTTTTACGTTTTCAGCGTTTTCAAGGTAATATTCCTCCACGCTTTTGAAATCTGTGGCAAGCACGAAAACGGCAACGAGCATTATTATAAGTAAGGTTATGATTATATCTTTTTTCATTTCGGCAGGTCCGTTCAATATGTAAAAAAATCAACCTAATTTTTAATTCAAATTAGGCTTGAGGTTTTGAGATTCGAAAATGAGTTATGAATTATAAATAATTAATAATGAATAATACAAAACAAAAAAACGCATTCTTGCGAATGCGTTTTTATTTTGGAGCGGATTACGGGGCTCGAACCCGCCACCTCGACCTTGGCAAGGTCGCGCTCTACCAAATGAGCTAAATCCGCATCGACGTGACATAGTATATCACAAGTGTTTTCGTTTGTCAATACCTTTTTTGAATTTTTTTAAAAAGTTTTTTTTCTTAAGTTTTTATTAAGTTTTCGCCTCTGCGCTTTACAAGCAAAGCGCACCTATGGTAAAATGTAATTGCAAATACTTTAAGAGAGGTAGCAATATGAAAAAATTCAGCCTCAGGGCGAAAAACAAAACCCGCCTTTTGCTTGCTGCTGCTTTGGCGCAGATATTGTGCGCGGCGGCTTCTGCGGCTATATTTTTTGTGCTTGCCGTTTCCGAAGCAATGCTTATTGGTGCGGCGCTGGCTTTGGGCGGAAGCATAACGTTTCTCTACTTTTTCAATTACGAATACGATTTCTGCATAGATTATGAAAACCAAGTTATACTTGCATCTGCTTTAAGAAATAAAGAAAAAAGCGAAGAAGAAAAGAACGAGGAGAAAATATTTTTTGCGGGCGTTCTCAGCGCGGAGATTTTGGAAAAAGAGGCTATAGAAGCGGAATTCGGCTTTGAAAAAGCGCCTTCCTCGGCGCTCGCTTTGAGCGGGGCGGAAAAAAGTATGCTTGTGCCGCTTAATTGGTTTTCCCTTGAGCAACGCGCAGAAATTCTTGAAGAATGCAAAAAGATTGCGGGGGCTTACCTATGATAGAATATATTACAGATGTTTTATTTGATAAGAAAGGGCTTTTTTTGGTGCTTACGGGCATTGCCGCCACGGCGGTTTCGTTTATTTACCCGTATATTTCCGTTTCTCCCGTAAATGCGATAATATACGCACTTATGCTTGCCGATGCCGCGTTGCTTTTTTCGGACGCACGTTTTCTTTCGTCGCTTTTTACGAGTGAGAAAGAGAACAAAGAAAAGCTTGATATAATAAACGCGGTTTTCATAATGCTGATGTATTTCAGCTTGTTTATAATTATTGCAGGCTTTTTATTTGACACTCTTACGCTTGAAATTGTGAAGGGTGCGCTCGGGCTTGCGCTTTTGCTCGGCCCGTGCATTTTATTGGTTTTGCCCGTACTGTGGCTTATACTCACTATTTTCGGCTGAGAAAAAGGCGGGTTTATAAAATGAGATTTGCTATGACTAAATTTATAAAAGGAGATTTGCTATGACTAAAAAAGAGATAAAGGAAATTATAAAAAACGGCATTGCCCCTGTAAAGCTCGTGCGCGTTTTTATGAGTTACGATGCAAACTACCGCTATTATCTGCCGCTTAAGGCGAGCGACAAGCTCTTTTTGGGCGCAGCGGAAGATGATTTTATTTTGGACGGATATTGTGTGCGGCGTTTCCGCGACGTAAAAAAAGCAGAGTGCAAGGACGATAAATGCTTGGAAATTTTGCACAGAGAGGGAATAATAGCGGCGCTTGCTTGCCCCGAAGTTGACGTGACGGATTTTTATACTGTTTTTTCTTCCTTGCAGAAGCTTGGCAGAAACGTGATAGTGGAAAAAGGTTCGCTTGATGAAGAACTATGGGAATTCACGATAGGAAAAATAGAAAGGGTTTGCAAAAATAAGGTGTATATGCGCGGATTTGATGCCGACGGCATATGGGACGAAGAACCCACGGAAATTCTTTTTTCAAATATAACTTCCGTTACCTTCGGTTCGCGCTACGTTGAGGTATTTTCAAAATACGTGCCGAAGCTCGATTGACACTGTACAAAACGTAAACTTTATGTTATAATAAAAATAACATTTAAGAAAGAGGTTTTTGCTATGGAACTTATGAAAAGAGAGCTTATAAACTACGATATTTTCCCGAAGGTTATTCCCGTGGGGAAGGAAGTGACTGTAACAATAAAGCCCATGGGCGGCCACGCCGCTTTCACGGCTGGCACGGAATATACCGTTGCCGTTTGCACGCTTACCGAGGGCAAGCCCGCGACGTACCCGCGCAGAAAAAACTATGCGGAATATAAAATGATGCCCGCTGAAAACGGCGGTTTCCATATTACGCACACGTTCGAAAAAGAGAGCGAATATTACGTGCGCGTGCTTCTGGAGGGCAAGCGGCTTTTGCAGCTTTCGGTTTACGCCGTTGAAGCCGACCTCGTGGGCAGATACCCTTATATTGGCGATATGCATATGCACTCCACCTGCTCCGACGGTAAGGAGCACCCCTTTATCGTTGCGGCAAACTACCGCAAGGCGGGCTACGATTTCATGGCGATAACCGACCACAGAAGATATTACCCCTCGCTCGACACGCGCGATTTCTACGCTCCGCTTGAGTTGGACGTGAAGTTCTACCCCGGTGAGGAGGTTCACCTTCCCGCAAACGACATTCACATAGTAAACTTCGCAGGCGACTACAGCGTAAACGGCATATGGGATGAATCTATGCAGTGCCGCGACTGCGGTACAGATAAAAGCCGCAGAAGCGTGAACGGCGAATGCCCCGAAACACTGACGACGGAAGAATACTGCGCAGAGGTAAAGGCGCTTGCCGAAACGCTCGATATACCAGAAAACGTGGAAAAATTCCCATACGCTTCCTGCGTGTGGATATGCAACCATATAAAGAAGGCGGGCGGACTTTCCATTTTCGCGCACCCGTACTGGATAAGCGACGTTTACCAGGTGCCCGAGGATTTCACAGCGCATATGTTCCGCGAGCATCCGTTTGATGCCTTTGAGGTTTTCGGTGGGCTTACTTATTTCCAACAGAACGGCTTCCAGGTGCAGACGTACCACGATTGGCGCACTGAGGGGGTTACCGTTCCCGTTGTGGGCAACACGGATACGCACGGCTCCACGCCGTATAACGGCGATTGGCACTCCGCGCGCAGCATGGTGCTTGCGCACGCAAACGAGCGCGACGAAATTGTGGGCGCCGTAAAGGATTTCTACAACGTGGCAATACAGGATATCAAGGGGCACGTAGAGGTGCTCGGTTCGCTGCGCATGATGAAATATTGCTGGTTCCTCTACGAAAATTATATTCCGATACACGATGAGGTTTGCTTTGAGGAAGGCAGACTTATGAAGGAATATGCCTGCGGCGACACCGATGCGGGCGAGGAGCTGAAGCGCATAGGCAAGAGAATGGAAAAGCTGCGCAAGAAATATTTTTTGTTTGATTGATAAGAAAAAAAGGGGGGCGGCGCGAACCGCCCCTTTTTTCTCCATGTTTCACAATTCTATTGACAACAACATCAAAACATAGTAAAATGATGTTATAAGAAATTGATTTTACAGAATGTATTTTTCATTCGGAAAGGATATATTATGGGTCTTATAAAAGCATTTTCCGGCGCTTTGGGCGGTACGCTCGGCGACCAATGGCGCGAATTTTTCTATTGCGATTCGCTTTCCGCTACCACGCTTGTGGCAAAGGGGCAGAAGCGCATTTCGGGCAGACGTTCTTCGAACAAAAAAGGTGAAGAAAATATAATTTCCAACGGCGCTGTTATTGCCGTAAACGAAGGTCAGTGCATGATTATCGTAGAGCAGGGAAAGGTTGTGGAGCTTTGCGCGGAAGCGGGCGAGTTCACGTACGACAGCTCTACAGAGCCGAGCGTTTTCTACGGCGGCCTTGGCAAGGGAATAAAGGAATCGTTTAAAACTGTTGGCAAGCGCTTTACCTTTGGTGGCGACACGGCAAAGGACCAGCGCGTTTACTACTTCAACACGAAGGAAATTATGGGCAACAGGTACGGCACGCCAAGCCCCGTGCCCTTCCGCGTGGTAGATGCAAATGTGGGGCTCGATGTGGATATTTCCATACGCTGCCACGGCGAATACTCCTATAAAATAACAAACCCCATTCTTTTCTATACAAACGTTTGCGGCAACGTGGCGTCATTCTACGACCGCACGGAAATAGACGGTCAGCTCCGCACAGAGTTTATGACGGCGCTCCAGCCCGCTTTTGCAAAAATTTCGGGCATGGGCATACGCTACAGCGCCTTGCCAGGCCACACCGTTGAGGTGACAGAGGCGCTTAACGAGGTGCTTTCCGAAAAGTGGAGCGAGGCGCGCGGTATTTCCGTTTGCTCTATAGGTATCAACTCTGTTAAAGCTTCCGAGGAAGACGAAGCGATGATAAAAGAGCTTCAGCGCAACGCGGCTTACCGCAACCCCACAATGGCGGCGGCAACGCTTGTTGGTGCGCAGGCAGAGGCTATGCAGAGCGCGGCAAAGAACCCGAACGGCGCGATGATGGGCTTTGCGGGCTTCAATATGGCTATGGGCGCGGGCGGTATGAACGCGCAGAGCCTTTACGCCATGGGTGCGCAGCAGAGCGCCGAGCCCGCACCTAAAAAGGACGCATGGAAATGCGCCTGCGGCGAAGAAAATACAGGCAAATTCTGCACATCCTGCGGGGCTAAAAAGCCCGAGCCGAAGGCGGCGTGGAGCTGCGCCTGCGGCGCTTCCAACACGGGTAAGTTCTGCACAGAATGCGGGGCAAGGAAGCCCGAGCAGAGCGTGGGCTGGGCTTGCTCCTGCGGTGCTGTGAACAAAGGCAAATTCTGCACGGAGTGCGGCGCAAGGAAGCCCGCGGGCGCGCCCCTTTACCGCTGTGACAAATGCGGCTGGGAGCCCGCAGACCCGAAAAACCCGCCTAAATTCTGCATGGAATGCGGCGACCCCTTTACAGATGATGACATTAAATAATTTCGGAGCATTGCTATGAACGATATGGAAAATACGGGCGAATTTACCGCCGAAACGGAAGAAACGCTCGAACAAACCGATAAAAAATGCCCTCAGTGCGGCGGTACGCTTGATTTCAACCCCGCCACGGGCGAGCTTATCTGCACTTATTGCGGCGCCACCGTCGATATAGAGGATGAAGCGAAAACGAGCGCACAGGAGCTCGATTTTCTGGCGGCGGAAGGCGCGGCAAGCCGCGACTGGGGCGCACAGACGCGCACCGTCGTGTGCAAAAACTGCGGTGCGGAAACTGTTTACGAAGCGGAAACGGTTTCGGGCGAATGCCCCTACTGCGGCTCTAACCAGGTTATGGAGGCTGGCGGCGAGGATATTATGGCGCCCGGCGGCGTATGCCCATTCACCGTTACGCAGGAAAACGCGCGTGCGTACTTTTCAAAATGGCTGAAGGGCAAGCTTTTCTGCCCGCGCGATGCCAAAAAGGCGGCAAAGGCGGGCAACGTTACGGGCGTATACCTTCCTTACTGGACTTTCGATACGCAAACGTACTCCGATTATACGGCGCGCTACGGCAAGGAGCGCACCGTGCGCCGCGGAAAGGAAACGAAGGTCGTTATACATTGGTACCACACGCGCGGCAGGTATAACTGCTTTATAAACGATGAGCTCGTTTGCGCCTCCAATAATCACGACCGCGCTATGCTGGAGCGCATAGAGCCCTTCGATACGGAGCAGAACCTTGAATATAAGCCCGAGTACCTCGCAGGCTTTGCCTCCGAGCGTTACGCCGTGGGGCTTTCCGACGCCTGGCTGAAGGCTCAGGCGGAAATACGCGAAAAAATAGCAAACGATATACGCGACGAAGTAAGCCGCAGGTACCATACTGCACACGTAGACAGCGTGCGCTTCTATACAGATTACAGAAATATCACCTATAAATACCTCTTGCTCCCCGTGTGGATGTCTTCTTATAACTATAAGGGCAAAACCTACCGATTTATGGTAAACGGCAGGTCGGGCAGAGTGGGCGGTAAATACCCCGTTTCGCCCTTGCGCGTGGCGCTCGCCGTGCTGCTTGGCGTGGGCCTTGCGGCGCTCTTTGCATATATCTTTATGTATGGCGAGGCAGACGTGGCAGAGGTATATATAAGAAACGCGGAAAGTTTATTTTCGCTTACAATGTAAAAAATGAGAAAACAGAACCATCTCTTCGACTAAATGACGAAGAGATGATTTTGTTGGGGGAAAGCTTGGATATGAAAAACAAAAGAAAAAAACAAAACAAAAAAAGAAATAAAGCGGCAAGCGCGGCTATAGAAGAAAAGAAATTTTTCCTTTTTTGGGAGTATAACCCGAAAAGCATACTGCATAATATTCTTTTCCTGCTTGTGGCGGCGCTGCTTATCGCCTCGATTTTCTCTGTGCGCGCAGAATATTGCGACGATAAATACAGATATATTGCCAACGATAAGGATTTTTATATATGGCAGAGCCCTTACGTAAAGCAGCTGGATGCTTTTATAAAAGGTCAGCTCCACCTCGACGTTGAGCCGAGCGAAGGGCTTCTGGCGCTCGAAAACCCGTATGACAGGGCAGAGCGCGACGCTTACGGCGTGCAATACCTTTGGGACCACACGTTTTACAACGGTAAATATTATTCCTATTTCGGCGTGGCGCCCGTGCTTACGGTGCACCTGCCAATATATCTTCTCACGGGAGGAGCGCCGAGCGATGCCTACGCCGTGGTGGTGCTTGCGGTATACGCGGCGGTGTTTCTTGCACTTGCATACCGCGAGGTTATGATGCGTTTTGCAAAAAAGGCAAACCTTTGGCTTTTCCTTATAGGTCTTTGCGCCTTCTGGGCGGTTTCGGGCGTATTTCCCGCTATTTATATAGCAAGCTTTTATAATATTCCCGTGGTTTCGGCGCTTGCGTTTTCCATGGCGTTCATATTTTTCGCCTTCCGCGCGATGCGCGCCGAAAAGGAGCTGCCGCGCTGTATTCTGCTTGTTTTTGCGGCGCTTGCGCTGGGGCTTACGGTTACGTCACGCCCCTCTGTAGCGCTCATGTGCCTGCCCGTTTTCGCGCTTTTTATAGAATACCTCGTGAAAAATATAAAAAGCAAGAAAAGGGAATGGAAGAAAATTATTGCCACAGTTGCCTCGTTTGCCGTGCCGCTTATTATTTGTGCGGGCGCGGTTATGTGGTATAACGCGGCACGCTTTTCCTCTCCGCTTGATTTCGGTGAAAAATACCAGCTTACGGTAAACGACGTTTCCGAAAATACGCTTGAAATTAATTTCATACTTCCTTCCGTATTTTCTTATTTCCTATACGGCTTCTGGCACAGCGAAAAAGCACCGTTTATGGAAATGGGCGGCCACCTTGTGCTGCCGCACGAATCGCGCTATGTTTACGCAGAGCATTATGCGGGCGCTTTTGCCTACGTGCTTCCTGCGCTTGCCATGCTTTTCCCTTGGGTTTCCTTCGGCGACCGCGAAAAGAAGGAGCGCGATATTACCAAAAATGCGTTTGTGATTTCTGCGATTATAGTTGCGCTTTTTGTGGCTTACATGAATTTCTGCAAGGCGGGCGTTAATATACGCTACGTTTGCGATATCGTGCCCATGCTTTCGCTTGTGGGCGTTTCCTCGCTGCTCACGCTTTGCAGCCGCGGCGGCAAGGTGAAAAAGGCGTTCTTCGCCGCGTTTTGTCTGCTTGCCTTCGCCGTTGCTATGTATACGGGCTACGGCATGCTTGAAATATTGAGCGCAAAATAAAATTTACTGTGAGAAAAAGCCCCGCCTTTTGCGACTAAAGAAATAATGAAATTTATTTCAGTACGATTTTAAGGAGAAATTTTATGGATAATGGCGAAAGCAGTTACCGCCGTTTCCTTGATGGCGACACAAGCGGCTTCGACGAGCTTATAGCG
>JAFTNI010000082.1 GCA_017451975.1 Clostridia bacterium | reverse complement strand
TGCGCAAGAAAAAGGGTATGCACGAAAAGGTTTTTGAAAACACGCGCAAGCAGGGCTATGCGCGCGTGCGCATAAACGGCGAAATTTACCCGCTTGAAGAAGCGCCCGCGCTCGATAAAAACAAAAAGCACGATATAGATATTATCGTAGACAGGCTCGTTATGCGCGGCGATATACGCGAGCGCCTTTCGGGCTCTGTGGAAACAGCGCTCTCGCTTTCCGATGGTCTCCTTTCCGTTATTTTTACAGACGGCACGCCCGATATGCGCTTTTCGCAAAAATACGCTTGCGAGGAGCATAATATAAGCATAGGCGAGCTTTCGCCGCGCCTTTTCTCCTTCAACGCCCCGTTCGGCTCCTGCCCGAGATGCGCAGGACTTGGTGAGCTTCAGAACCTTTCCCCCGAAAAGATAATTCCCGACCGTTCCCTTTCCCTGCGCGGCGGCGCAATAGTCGTAAACGGCTTTAAATCCGTCTACGAGGAAAGCTGGTACGGCCCGCTTTACGAAGCCGTGGGCGAAGATTACGGCTTTACTATAGATACGCCCATATGCGAATATTCCGAAGAAGCCTTCCGCGCGCTTATGTACGGCGCGGGCGGAAAAACATATTACGTTACGCGCGTTTTCGATGGCAAAATCAAAGCAGGCGAGGTAGAGTGGCTCGGCATTATCCGCATGATAGAACAGCGCCGCGCGCTCGGCAATAGCGAATATTACGATGAGTTCACAGATTTCACGCCCTGCCCCGATTGCGGCGGCAAGCGACTGCGCCCCGACGTGCTCGCCGTTACGGTGGGCGGTAAAAGCATACACGATTTCTGCTCTATGAACGTTACGGCAGCGCTCCGCTTTGTAAATAACCTCTCGCTCACGCCCACAGAGGAAAAAATAGCGCGCGAAATATTGAAGGAAATCCGCGCCCGCCTTGGCTTCCTTGAAAGCGTAGGGCTTGAATACCTCACTCTTTCGCGTAAGGCTTCCACGCTCTCGGGCGGCGAAGCTCAGCGCATACGCCTAGCCACGCAAATAGGCTCGGCGCTTGTAGGCGTGCTATACATTCTCGATGAGCCCAGCATCGGTCTTCACCAGCGCGATAATGGCAAGCTTATAGCCACGCTGCAGAAGCTGCGCGATGCGGGCAACAGCCTTATCGTGGTTGAGCACGATGAAGAAACCATGCTTTCTTCCGATTTTATAGTAGATATGGGTCCCGGTGCGGGCATAAACGGCGGCAACGTGGTTGCAGCCGGCACGCCTGCGGAAATAATGGCAAACGAAAATTCGCTCACAGGCAAATATCTCGCCCATAAGCTTGAAATACCCGTGCCCACAGAGCGCCGCAAGGGCAACGGTCACTTCTTAAACATTGTCGGCGCGCGCGAAAACAACCTTAAAAATGTAAACGTTTCCCTGCCGCTTGGCACGTTCATTTGCGTAACGGGTGTTTCGGGCTCGGGCAAAAGCTCGCTTGTAAACTCCGTGCTTCTGCGCACGCTTTTGCGCGACCTCAACCGCGCGGGCGTTACGCGCGGCAAATGCGACCGCATAGAGGGGCTGGAGCACCTGGATAAGGTCATCGCCATAGACCAAAGCCCCATCGGGCGCACACCGCGCTCCAACCCCGCCACGTACACGGGGCTCTTTAACGATATACGCGAGCTTTTCGCTATGACGAAGGATGCAAAGGCGCGCGGCTATACCGCAGGGCGCTTCTCCTTCAACGTAAAGGGCGGCAGGTGCGAAGCCTGCAGCGGCGACGGCGTGAAGAAAATAGAAATGCATTTTCTTTCCGACGTATACGTAACGTGCGAGGCTTGCCACGGTCAGCGCTACAACAAAGAAACGCTTGAGGTGCGCTATAAAGGCAAAAATATCTACGAAGTGCTTGAAATGACGGTTGAAGAAGCGCTCGGCTTCTTTGCCGACCTGCCGAAGCTTGCCCGCAAAATTCAAACTCTCTTCGACGTTGGCTTGGGCTACATCAAGCTCGGCCAGGCGGCAACCACGCTTTCGGGCGGCGAAGGCCAGCGCGTAAAGCTTTCCACAGAGCTTTCGCGCCGCGGCACAGGCAAAACAATCTATATACTCGACGAGCCCACCACGGGCTTGCACACGGCAGATGTGCAAAAGCTTATAGAAATGCTCGAGCGCCTTTGTGAAAACGGCAACACCGTGCTTGTTATAGAGCACAACCTCGACGTTATCAAAACCGCCGATTATATCGTCGATATGGGTCCCGAGGGTGGCGAAGGCGGCGGCAACGTAATAGCCACAGGCACACCCGAGGAAGTTGCGAAGTGCAAAAAATCCTATACGGGGCAGTTCCTTGCAAAAATCCTAAAAAAAGCCGAAAAATAACAATGCAAACAAAAATGCCCGTTTTGGGCATTTTTTGTTTGCAAAAAGCAACGCCGAAATATTTTTCATAATTAATTAGAGAAAATGTTACAATTTTTCAACATAATAACATATATTATTTGATATGATAAAGATACTTTAATCCAAATCGGCAAATAATAAAATAAACACTAAGACACGGAGCAAGGAATGAAGAAAACAAACATAAAAACCATAGTGCTGTATATCGTGCTGATAGCGGTGGTAATATTCGCGGCAAACGCGCTGCTTTCCGGCATGAATACGGCAACGAAGCTTTCATACAGCGAAATAATAGAGCTGTTCAAAAACGACGAGGT
>JAFTNI010000081.1 GCA_017451975.1 Clostridia bacterium | reverse complement strand
TACACGGGAAAGCTTAAAAGTAGTTTATAAAACTCATTGGCTAACTTTTTTTCCGCCAAGAAACGCGACGATAACCGCATAGTAGATATACACAACGGCACCGAAAATTGCCCTCGCCTGTGAAAACTCGTAAGCGCCGAGCTGAGTGGAGAGAAACACCATAACGCCGAAAAGAAGTGCAAGCACGGCGAGAGAAGCAAAGCTTTCCTTTGAAAGCGTGCCGTCTTTTATAAGCGCTACTATAATCAGCGCAAGCGCCAGAATTTCCGCGAAATTGAGAAAATAGGTAAAATACAGGTGTATTTCCTCAATGTTTTTTTCTATGTACAAATTGCTCATAGCTTCGGGATTATTTTCAAAAACGCTTACGGCTATTCTCTGAATAAAATTAAAATATGTAGGAATAAGCTTATAAAGCGAATTTACTGAAAGTACCGCCGCTATAGAAGCAGAGAGCAAGCGGCTTTTCTTCACACGGCTGTATTCATAGTAAAAATATGTTATGCTGAGAATAAGCATAAGGAATATAAACGATTGCGCAAGGCTAAGAGCTTTGTTTATCGCCGTTATTATATCGCTCACGGTAAAATATTCGTTATTCCACTTATTGCCGCTTATAAGACCGTTTACCCATATTGCAGAGAAAAATGCCACCACAGACATCACAAGCGTGAGGCAAGCCGCAATAAGGAAGGAAACTACGGTCGATTTTGAAACAAGGCGCGTTTCGTTATCATAACTTGCTTTTTCCAGCGCAGAAAGCAGCAAGTAGAGAAGCGAGGCTACCAGAAAAATTACAATATACGTCAAAAGCACGGAAATGATATAAGGTAAAAGCACTTTAGGAACGATGCTTCGTATCTGTGCCAAGATTATGAACGCGAGCCCCGTGAACGAAACTACCATAAGCATAGCTGCGTATCTGCCGAATTTGCCGATGTTGCGCAGAACCTCTTTATAATAATGATCGCTTTCGAGCAAAGAATAATTGAAATATATTTCGCTTTTCTTGAAGGCATATACGCAATAGGAAACGGTGGGGAAGAAAAGCAGGGAAAGACCGTAGTCGTAAGGGAAAGCAAAAAAGTTTATTCGCGGAAGCGGGTACGCCAGCGCAAACGGCATTATGAACGCCCACGCTGTAATAGTTATGCAAAGGTGTATAAACGCGGCTTTATTATAAAAAAGGTTGCGTTCTGCTTGCGCGCGCTCGTCTTTCGAGAAGGTGCCTTTGCAGAAAGCTGCAATGAGGCATATCAAGCCGCTTATTACTATAACCGCCTCTATTCCAAGGTGGAAAAACTGGCGAAACCCGGGGCTTTCAATTCCCGTTATCATATTAATAAGGTAGAGCGTGCCGTATATGAGCGCACCGACTACCGATATTATAATACAATTCCTTGAAATTCTGCCTTTTTCAAATTCTATTCTTTCGTCGTAGAACATATTAATCCCTCCAGAAAACATCGTTGAGCGTTACCCCAAGCTCGCGGCAGAGCTTTATGCAAAGCTCTATCGTGGGGTTATAGCCGCCGTTTTCTATCATATTTATTGTTTGCCGCGAAACGCCGACGCGCCGTGCAAGCTCCGCTTGCGAAAGCCCAAGCTTTGCACGAAGCTCCTTCATCTTTTCATTGTACACAGGAAGGCTCCTTTGTCAAATATATTTGACAACAGTATAGCACGTAAAGGCGGAATTGTCAAGTATATTTGACATTTTTTGAATATACGTACTTTTTTCAATACCCGCAAAAAAACCTGAAATTTTTTTAAAAAACCTATTGACAAAGTGGTAAAACTATGTTATCATATACACGTAAACAAAAACGATAACGATTATCGTTTTCAAAAAGGAGGTAGAGTGATGAAGCACTCGCACAAGCGCGACGCTATATGCGAGGTGTTGAAATCAAAAAGAGATCACCCTACCGCAGACATGGTCTACGAAAGGGTGAGGGAAAAATATCCCGAAATAAGCCTTGCCACAGTATACCGCAACCTCGCACAGCTTTGTACAGAGGGCACGATAATAAAAATCGGTGCGGCGGGCAGGGAAAGATATGATATCGACACCTCGGATCATACACATTTCTTTTGCGACGAATGCGGCGAAGTTTACGACGTATTCTCCGACCTGAATTTCACGGGTCTTGCAAAAGCCGAAAGCGAAATAGGCTGTAAAATAGATTTCGCACACATCACGTTCCGCGGCCACTGCAAAAACTGCATGGCAAAAGCGGGAAATTAAATTAAAAAATAAAAATATTTAAATTTTTGGAGGATTTTAATATGTCTAAGTTTGTTTGTTCTGTATGCGGTTATGTTCATGAAGGCGATGCGGCTCCCGAAAGATGCCCCCAGTGCAAGGTTCCTGCAAGCAAATTCCAGGAAGTAAAAGAAGATAAGAGAAGCTGGGCGTGCGAACACGTTGTTGGTATCACGGAAGGCGTTTCCGAAGATATTATCAGAGATCTTCGCGCTAACTTCGAAGGCGAATGCTCTGAAGTTGGTATGTACCTCGCAATGGCGAGAGTTGCTCACAGAGAAGGCTACCCCGAAATCGGTCTTTACTGGGAAAAAGCAGCTTGGGAAGAAGCTGAACACGCTGCAAAATTCGCAGAAATTCTCGGTGAAGTTGTAACAGCTTCCACAAAGAAGAACCTTGAAATGAGAGTTGACGCTGAAAACGGTGCAACAGCAGGTAAATTTGACCTCGCTCGCCGCGCAAAACTCGCTAACCTCGATGCTATTCACGAC
>JAFTNI010000080.1 GCA_017451975.1 Clostridia bacterium | reverse complement strand
TCCGAAAATATGCATAATTTGAGATTTTGACTATCCAGAAATATGCATTATTTTAATTTTGGAGTATCCTAAAATATGCATAGGGGGTAAGGAGGGAAGCACCTCGTCAAAATTATTGTTCGCCTTATATACCGAAACCCACTTGAAGATTTCCCGATTCTATGCTATAATATCAGCAGAAAAGCAAGTGGCTGTCCTTGACACACGGCAACAACATCCACACAAACGGGGGTGCATTTCTAAAACAATTTCTAAAAATTTTTTAGAAATCGATGTGCTTTACGACGCAAGGATTTTTCGAGGTTCGAACAAAAAAGAGCCGAAAACCCTTGTAAACACTGGGGTTTCAGCTTCTTTTATCATCTGTTATCTTCGCGCAAAATCCGTCATTTTCCGACTGGTGATTGTGCCTTGAAAACAGTTTGCGCCTGAAAAGCGCACGGGGGCGAATCCCTCTGCCTCCGCCAGTTTAAAAAAACACCTGATTTTTGGTTACAAATCATCAGGTGTTTTTTGCTTTGTTCAGAGCAAAAAAATCTTTTTTATTAAAGGCTATTTTCTTGCTGTAGAATGCACCAAATATTTAACATATTTATGAGTAACTGAAAAATTCACTTTACATTTTCCTTCGCGGTAATAATGAAATATCACCATTCCGAGGTATTTACGACAAAATCTCGATTTTTTTGTGTTTAACTATAAAGCTTTCGAGCGTATCATACAACGGTGTCGCAGAGAGTTGAGGCGTTTTTTCTTTTTCGATGGAAAATCCTTTCATCAGACCATTTTTGCAAATGAAGGTATTTTGTGTTGCATCGACTTCTTTTGCGAGTACAAGGCTTTTCTGAAGGGATCTTTTTGCTTTCTCATACTCGCCATTTTCATGATATAAGCAACCAAGGCGCATCATAACATAAGCTATGTTACCGGTGTTTTTCCCATAACCGCCATTTTCATAAAGACTATCGTTTATTTTTAAAACAGTTTCCAATGCATAAATCCTGTCTTCAAGTGAATAAATCGGATTGTATACATAATTTCCAAAGATAACATTTGTTATCATAGTGGACATTTCTGCAATGGCTGCTTGACTTGCGGTGTGTCTTTCTTTGCCGGTATACAAAAAACAAGACATGTAATCACGGGTGTTTTGCATTAACGGCATTTCGCTTTGGATTTTTTCGGCATCGCAAAGTGTGATTCCACTATTCTCAATGGAACTGAGTTTTTGATAATAAGCAATCATAATCTTTTTCGCCCACATACGAATACTGTCGATAGTACAATGCGAAGTAATACGCTCATATACAGAAATGGCTTCATTTTTCATAGCGAGTGCACAATCAGAATCAGATGCACACCAATTCATTACATTCAAATAACGTACGAGCAAACTGTATTCTGTCGGATATCGAGTAATAGCTTCTTTCATTACCTCTAAGAGATCGTTTTTCTTATTTTCATGCCATAGCTCATAATACTTTGCTTCATATTCTTTAACTGCTTTCTCGTATTCATCTTTATCTGAATGAAAAAGGTAATCGATAGAAACATTGAAGTAATCCGCGATTGTAGGCAACATATAAACATCAGGAACGGTTCGTTCACATTCCCATTGTGAAATTGCTCGCGAAGTGATTCCGAGATATTCCGCAAGTTGTTCCTGCGTAACATCTTTTTCATGACGTAGATATTTGATGGTAGATCCAATAGACATATATTTGTCCTCCCAAATGTATTCAAAAGCGCTTTTGTAATTCTATTATATCAAATTATTCAGATATTTCAACGAATCATTTGTGGAGATAAAGTATAGTCATGCTGTGATTTGCAGAGCATCGTATACGCTTGCTCTGAATGGGACCATGACGATGCGTACTATTTGGAACTTCCGTTCAGCACGGGTGTGAAAGAACCTCTGTATGAGATAATTGAAAACGAGCCTTCGATTATATTTCCCGATATTATTGAGGATTGGGAAAACGAGGAGGAATTCGATTATTCAGAAGAATGCGAGTATTGGATAGGTGTTTTATCCGACCTTGACAAATATCTTTTTGCGAAAAACCAAATTGAAAGAAATGAAAGATAAACGCTGAAGGCAAACATACGGCTACAGCATATGGTATAGTTCATAAAAACCGCAGAACATGATACGGCTACTTGTATCTCTTCTGCGGTTCTGTTTTATCGGGTAAGAAACAGCGGTGCTTTGCCGTATTTTGCGCCGTATACTTGTAAAAAAATGCGCTGTATGATATAATTTAATTAAAAAACGCGCCTTCTATATGGCGCTTGCGCGATGAAAAAGGGGTATTTATGGCTTTCGAAAAGGATAAACAGCTCGATACGAAAAAGATAGTAGACGCTATTGAAAATGCGGTATATGCAGAGGTGAAGCCGCTGGGCTTCAAAAAGCACGGGCGCACGCTGCACAGATTTGTGGGAGAAGATATTTCTCAGGTTATAAATTTTCAAACAGGTTGCCCGCCGAAAGGGGTTTACGACGTTTTGTGGGTGAATATCGGCATACGCGTGCCCGAATGTATGCTGCGGAGCTTTGCGTGCGAGGAAAGCGCAAAAAAGTATTATCACGAATATGAGTGCAACATACGCGCGCGGCTCGGCGAAGTGGAGGGCGGAGAGGAAAAAGCTTACGACCTGCACCTTAGTGAAGAAGAAATATTAAGCGATATATTAAGGCAGATAAAAGATTACGTTATCCCGTGCTTCAGCGTGCTTGAAAGCAGAGAAGCTATTCTTGAAAAGCGCAGATATTACCCGAATATGGACGTAATGAACCACAGGCTCATTTTGCTTGAAAACGCCATGATATACGGCCGCATGGGCAAAGCGGAAGAAGCCCAAAGGACTTTTAACGAATATTACAATAGCAAAGCGGGCGAATACAAGGGGCACGAAGGGCAGAAATCGCACCAATATATAAAATCGCATATGGAATATCTCGAAGAATTGGCAAAAAGCCTGGGTATTGAAATACGCAATAAAACGTGATATGCTTGTGCGGTGCTTGACATTTTGCACTTTCGGCGATATAATGATATTTGTATATTGTGCGTGAAAAACGCTTGCTTT
Organism: Clostridia bacterium; assembly: GCA_017451975.1. Lineage (GTDB taxonomy): Bacteria > Bacillota > Clostridia > Oscillospirales > CAG-272 > UMGS731. The sequence continues at coordinate 11,057 of JAFTNI010000080.1, read as the reverse complement.
TTTGCGCACGTTTGAAAAGAAAATTTTTGAGTTTACATAAATCAAGGAGGAACAAATATGGATATTATGCATTCAGAGTGGAAAGTCCGTATTGAGAACTGGCTTGCAGTGCTCAAGCAGGAGCTTTACCATCCTATCGGTGAAATTTCGTGGACTGCCCGCAAAACGAAGGAATATCTCACGCCCGAAGAGGCGCTCGCGGGCGATTTTGAGCCCGTAGCACCCGGCTATACATGGGGCGAAACGTGGGAATACTGCTGGTTCAAGGGCAGTGTTACCTTGCCCGAAGAGGCAAAGGGCGAAAGAATAGTAATGAACCTTGCGCCAGGCGGCGAAACCACCATATTCGTTAACGGCGAGGCTTTCGGCACGTACCGCGCAGACTGGATAGGCGAGGACCACCACTATATGGTGGATAACTACCTTACGCGTGATGCAAAGGCGGGCGAGCGCTACGATATTCTTATGGAAACGTATGCAGGCCACTATTACGCTACTGCTGGATATGGCTGCTACACGGGCCCTGTGCTCCCCGACGGAGAGCAGTTCAAGGATCCGCTTAAAGAGGGCGCGCGCAGAACGCTCGGTAAATGCACGTACGGCATATGGAACGAGGAAGCCTACCAGCTTTATATGGACGTAGACACGCTCTACAGGCTGCTCGGCGTGCTTGACGACACGTCGCTCCGCGCCTCTAAAATATGCGATGCGCTTGAAGAATTCACGCTAATAGTGGATTTCGAGCAGGACAGAGAAAAGAGAAACGCCTCTTACCGCGCGGCGCGCGAAGCTTTGCGCCCCGCTATGGCGGCTGTTAACGGCTCCACAATGCCTGTTTTCTACGCTATAGGCAACGCGCACCTCGACCTTGCCTGGTGCTGGCCGCTTGCGGAAACATACAGAAAAACGGCGCGCACGTTTGCAGCACAGCTCCGCTTGCTTGAGGAATACCCCGATTATAAATTTATAGTAAGCCAGCCCGCGTGCTACGAAATGGTGCGCGAGCATTACCCCGAGCTTTTCGAGCGCATTAAAAAAGCGGCGAAAGAGGGCAGATGGATAGCCGATGGCGCTATGTGGGTAGAGCCGGATACTAATATGTCCGGCGGCGAAGCGCTTGTTCGCCAGCTTATATACGGCAAGCGCTACTACAAGGAAGTTTTCGACGTGGAAAGCGAGCTTTTGTGGCTGCCCGATACGTTCGGCTACACGGCGGCGCTGCCGCAGATTCTTAACGAATGCGGCGTTAAATACCTTGTAACACAGAAAATTTTCTGGTCGTATAACAAAGGCGAGCCGTTCCCCTACCACTACTTCACATGGAAGGGCAAGGACGGTTCCGAAATAACCTCCTTCCTTCCCACAAGATACGAATATTTCACGCACCCGACAGAGGCAAACGAGGTTTGGAAAAACAGAAGCCAGGCGCGCGACCTCGATGCCTTCCTTTACCCCTTCGGCTACGGCGACGGCGGCGGCGGCCCCACAAGAGACCATATAGAATATGCTATACGCCAGAAAGACCTTGAAGGCGGCGTTAAAATAAAAATTGCAGACCCTGTGGAATTCTTCGAGGATATGGAAGAGCAGAAGGGTAAGCCGAAAAACACGTATGTGGGCGAGCTTTACTTCACGGCGCACAGGGGTACGTACACAACGCAGGCGGCAGTTAAAAAGGGCAACAGAAAGAGCGAGCTTGCGCTTCGCGAGCTTGAAATGTGGTCTGTTCCCGCGGCTATTGCGGGCGGCGAATACCCTGCGGCAGAGGCAGAAGCGCTTTGGAAAGACGTGCTTCTCAACCAGTTCCACGATATTCTGCCCGGTTCTTCCATAGGCAGAGTATACGTTGAAGCGGAAAAGCTTCACAATAAGGTTATAACCGAAGCGGGCGGGCTTCTTGCAAAAGCGCAGAAAGCGCTTCTTGCAGGCGGCGAAAATGCGGCTGCCGTTACGGTGTTCAACTCGCTCGGCTTTGAAAGAAAGGCGCTTGTAAGCCTACCCGAAGGCTTTGAAAAGGGCGCGCTTACGGCAGACGGCAAATACGTTGCCGTGGAAAGCACGGCAGAGGGGCTTAAAGCCTCTGTGGCTCTTCCTTCCTGCGGCGCTGTTTCGCTCGTGCCCGCAAGCAAGGCCAGAAGAACGAAAAAGGGTGCAACCATTACCGAAACGGCGGAAGGCTTTGCCTTGGAAAACTCCCTTGTTCGCGCAGTTGTGAATGCGCGCGGCGAGGTTACCTCCTTCGTGCTCAAGAAAAGCGGCAGGGAATTTGCCGCGGGCGCAATGAACCGCCTGCGCGTGTTCAAGGATATTCCCAGACGTTGGGACTGCTGGGATATAGATTCTAACTACGTATACCAGGAAATAGAGGGCGCATACGACATTACCGTAGAGCCTGTGGGCGACGGAATTGAAGCCGTGCTCAAGGTAACGGGCAAGGTGCTCGATTCCGCATATACGCAGTATATCCGCCTCGCAAAAGATTCCAAGAGAATAGAATTTGAAACTGAAGTTGATTTCAAGGAGCTTCACAAGCTTCTTAAGGTTGGTTTCCCCGTAGACGTTTACGCGGAAAACGCTATAAACGAAATGCAGTTCGGCTACGTTGAACGTCCCACGCACCGTTCCAGACTCTACGATAAAGAAAGATTTGAGGTTTGCAACCATCGCTACACCGCGCTTAAGGATAACTCCCACGGTGCTGCCGTGATGAACGATTGCAAATACGGTATTTCCGTAAACGGCAACAGCATGGAGCTTACGCTCCTTCGCTCGGGTGCCTGCCCCGACCTGCGCACGGATAACCGCGTGCATAACTTCACGTATGCGTTCACGGCTTGGGAGGGCGATTTCGCTTCCGCAGACGTGGTTAAAGAAGCGTATGCGCTCAACGTTCCCGCGCGCGTTGTTACGGGCGGCACGCTCGATGCAAGCTACCTCGGTGTAGATAACGATAATATCATTATCGACACGGTGAAAGAGGCAGAGGACGGCAGCGGTGATATAATCGTTCGCCTTTACGAATCCAAAAAGGCGGCAGCCCCCGCAAAGCTTCGCGTTTCCTACGGAAAGAGCTTCAAGGCTTACTCCTGCGATATGCTCGAAAACGTGAAAGAGGAGCTTACTGAGGCGGAAGGCGAAGTAGCGCTTTCCTTCAGAGCGTTTGAAATAAAAACCGTTCGCATTTCCTTCTGATTTGCAAAATAATAAACACGGCACGTTCTTCTTTAAGAGGGACGTGCCGTTTTTGCCCCAAAGTGCTTTTGGGGCACATATTCAACGGAAAACAGCAAAAAACGATTAAATTTTTCTTGTTTTGACAATGATTTGGATAGCCTATATCTGATGCCGTCTTGACAGAAAGATATTTTCGTGATATAATGAATTGTAAAATAAGGAGGGGTCTGTAGTTTTTTGCCTTGACGGCAAAACGGGAATGCCTCCGCTTCTGCGCGGCATCGTATAGATATATCAAGCGCTCAGAATATGAAATTCAAGCAGAAAATCCGTAAAACAGCAAATAAATTCCAAAATTTTAAAAATTAATAAAGAGGTAAATGACTATGAACACGAAAATGAATATCCCTTTTTCACCTCCCGATATTTCCGAAGCGGAAATAGAAGAAGTTGCGGCGGCTCTGCGCTCCGGTTGGATAACAACGGGCCCCAGAACCAAAGAGCTTGAAAGACAGATTGCCGCATACGTCGGCACAGAGAAGTGCGTTTGCCTCAATTCCCAAACGGCTTGTGCAGAAATGGCTTTGCGCGTGCTCGGTGTTGGCGAGGGTGACGAGGTTATAACCTCTGCCTACACATACACGGCTTCCGCTTCTATCATCTACCACGTTGGCGCGAAAATAGTGCTTGTAGATACGCAGAAGGATTGCCTTGAAATGGACTACGATGCGCTTGAAGCGGCTATTACGGAAAGAACGAAAGCCATAATTCCCGTTGACATTGCGGGTATTCCTTGCGATTACGACAGAATTTTTGAAATTGTTGAAAGAAAGAAAAATCTTTTCAAGGCTGAAAGTGACGTTCAGCGCGCGCTCGGCAGAGTTGCCGTTATGGCGGATACGGCGCACTCCTTCGGTGCGAAGTACCACGGCAAAATGCTCGGCAGCGTGGCAGATTTCTCTTCCTTCTCCTTCCACGCCGTAAAGAACTTCACCACAGCAGAGGGCGGCGCGCTCACTTGGAGAACGCTTGAAGGCATAGATAACGAGGATATTTACAAGAGAGTTCAGCTTTTCTCGCTCCACGGCCAGAGCAAGGATGCTCTTGCGAAAACGAAGCTTGGCGCTTGGGAATACGATATCGTTGGCCCCTGGTACAAGTGCAATATGACGGACGTTGCGGCGGCTATCGGCCTTGTGCAGATGAAGCGTTACCCCGAAATGCTCGCAAGAAGAAAAGAGATAATAGGTAAATTCGATGCGGCGCTCAAGCCCCTCGGCGTTAAGGTGCTCAACCACTATACAGACGAATATGAATCCTCCGGCCACCTCTACCTTACCAGAGTGCCCGGTGTTACACATGAGCAGAGATGCGAAATCATCATAAAAATGGCGGAAGAGGGCGTTGCCTGCAACGTACACTACAAGCCCCTGCCCATGCACACGGCATATAAAAACCTCGGCTTCGATATAAAAGATTACCCCAACGCATACGCAAACTTCGCAAACGAAATTTCCTTGCCGCTTCACACCTGCCTTAAAGACGAGGAAATTGAATACGTTATAGAAAAATACGTTAAGATTTTGAAAGAGTACATATAATTATGCTTTTAAAGAAATGGGATAAACTGCCGCCTGAAATGCAGACGGAGGAAGTTCGCAAATACTACGATATTCTCAAAAAGAAAACGGCGAGCCTTGTGCTTAAAGGAGCTTTCGATATCGTCGTGTCGCTCGTTATGCTCATAATTCTTTCGCCCGTATTTCTTGTTCTTGCAATCGCTATAAAAATAGATTCCAAGGGCCCTGTTTTCTACAGGCAGATGAGAGTTACGCAGTACAATAAAAAATTCCGCATTTTCAAGTTCCGCACAATGGTGCAGGACGCAGATAAAAAGGGCGCACACGTTACCGTAAACAACGACTCCCGCATTACGCGCGTGGGCAAGGTTATACGCAAGTGCAGGCTCGATGAAATAAGCCAGCTTATCGACGTTTTGCGCGGCACGATGACGTTCGTGGGCACAAGACCCGAGGCTGTGAAATACGTGGAAAAATATACCCCTGAAATGATGGCAACGCTTCTTCTCCCCGCGGGAATTACCTCGGAAGCAAGCATTCTTTACAAAGACGAAGATAAGCTTCTTGAAGGCGCAGAGGATACTGATAAGGTATATGTAGAGAAGGTTCTGCCCGGTAAAATGAGATATAATCTTTACTCAATAGAGCATTTCGGCTTCTGGAAGGATATCGCCACGATGTTCAGAACGGTTTTTGCCGTGCTCGGCAAGGAATACCCCGATGTGCTCGCAGAAGAAGATAAGGAGAAGGTAAATGGACAATAAATTTTCCGTTCTTATGTCGCTGTACATAAAAGAAAAGCCCGAAAACCTCGTGGAATGCCTGGAAAGCATTCTTTGCCAGACGGTTATGCCCGATGAAATCGTAATAGTGAAGGATGGCCCGCTTACAGACGAGCTTGAAAAAACTCTTGCAGATTACGCGGCGAAAAACCCCGAGCTTTATACCTTCGTTCCGCTTGAAAAGAACGTGGGGCTCGGCCTTGCGCTTGCAGAGGGTATGCTCCACTGCAAAAACGAGCTTGTGGCAAGAATGGATACAGACGATATTTCCAGAAAAGACAGGTTTGAAAAGCAGCTTGCAGAGTTTGAAAAAGACCCCGAGCTCGATATTTGCGGCAGCCACATTCTCGAATTCGAGGAAAACGCCGAAAATATCGTTGCGCAAAGAAAGGTTCCGCTCGACGACAAGAGCATAAAAGAATACCAGAAGCGCCGCGACGGCTTCAACCACGTTGCTGTTATGTTCAAAAAAAGCACCGTGCTTCGCGCGGGCAATTACCAATCCTGCCTGCTTATGGAAGATACGTTGCTTTGGGTAAATATGATCCAGGCGGGCGCAAAATGCATGAATATAGACGATTCGCTCGTTTTCGTGCGCATAGGCAAGGATATGTATGAGCGCAGAGGCGGCTTTGCATACTTCAAAAAGTATAAGCAGGGCAGAAAAAAGGTAAGGGAAACCGGATATATCGGCTTTTGGGATTACTATTACTCCCTTTCCGTTCAGCTTGCCGTTGCTCTCGTGCCCAATAAGGTAAGGGGCTTCATCTTCAAAAAAATTCTGCACAGATAACACTTTAAAATCAGCTGAAATTTAAGAGGTATTTTATGACGGATTTACAGAAAAAGCTTTTGGATATGTTTTCCTGGTTTCACGGCTTTTGCGTTGAAAACGGTCTCAGATATTACGCTATGGGCGGCACGGCGCTGGGCGCAGTGCGCCACAACGGCTTTATACCGTGGGACGACGATATAGACGTAGGTATGCCCAGAAACGACTATGAAAAGCTGCGCAAGCTCGTGGCAAATTTCAAAAGCGAAAACGAATATTGCTTTGAATTCCCCTCTGAAAAGAAGGATTTCGTTTATGCATACGGTAAGGTATACGATAAAACCACGACGCTTGTGGAAAACACGAGATATAACACGAAGCGCGGCATTTTTATTGATATATTCCCGCTTGACGGCATGGGCGACGATATGGAAGACGTTCGCGCGCACTTCAAAAAAATCCAAAAGCTCAATAACCTTGCCCATACGCGCATATGCGCTATAAGAAAAGGGCGCAAATGGTATAAGAACATGGCTATCGTTGTTTCGCGCTGCATACCCGATTTTATAATCGATGCGCGCAAGATAACGAAAAAAATAGACGCTCTCGGCGCAAGCCGTTCCTTTGACGATTGCAAATATATCGCCAACTGCTTCGGCGCCTGGGGCGAAAAGGAAATACACGAAAAGAGAATATACGGCACGCCGAAGCTTTGCAAATTCGAAACTGCCGAAATATACGTTCAGGAAGATACCGACGCATACCTCAGGGGGCTTTACGGCGACTATATGAAGCTGCCGCCCGTGGAAAAACGCGTTACTCACCACGATTACGTATCTATGGACTTAGAGAAAAGCTATTTATCCGAATAACTTAAGGAGAAAGACAGATGAAACGTGTTATTACATATGGAACATTCGACCTTTTGCATTATGGCCACATAAACCTGCTCAAGCGCGCAAAGGCGCTTGGCGATTACCTCGTGGTAGTTATTTCAACGGACGAATTCAACTGGAACGAAAAACAGAAAAAATGCTATTTTACATACGAACAGCGCAAAGCGCTTGTAGAGGCTGTAAGATATGTTGACCTCGTTATACCCGAAACCTGCTGGGAGCAGAAGAGAACAGACATACACGAATACCACATCGACACCTTCGTTATGGGTGACGACTGGAAGGGTAAATTCGACTTCCTGGAAGAGGAAGGCTGCGAGGTTGTTTATTTGCCTAGAACACCGGAAATAAGCACGACGCAGATAAAAAAAGATATAAAAAAGGTTTAAACTGAATTTTAACATTGAGCTATGCTGATAATTTGAGGTGAGGATAATGGTTATTTTGCACATTGCGGCTATAAAGAACAACCCGTTCAACGGCGTTTGCGTTGCGGTGCCCGAGCACATAAAGTCACAGCAGAAATTTGCAAAGGTGGGCCTTATCAATATCAATAACGTTGATATTGACGGCGTTGCGCCGCGCTTCGATTATGAAAAGGATTTTTCCTTGAAAAACCTGCCCGCGCCCTTTTGCAAGCCCGACCTGGTTGTGTTCCACGAGGCTTACCGAGTGGATTACCTGAAAATATCGTACACCTTGCGTAAGAGCAAAATTCCTTACGTTATCATTCCTCACGGTGAATTATCGGCAGAGGCTCAGAAGAAAAAATGGCTTAAGAAAAAGGTTGCCAACCTGCTTCTTTTTGGAGCTTTTATAAACGGCGCAAAGGCGCTGCAGTGCCTTTCCGAGCGCGAAAAAAGCCTTACGCGCTTCGGCAAAAACAAAATTGTCGGCACAAACGGCGTGAATATGCCCGGTAAAAGAAAAGAAAGCTTCAGCGAAAACGGTGTGAATTTTCTTTTCATAGGCAGGCTGGAGGCCCACATAAAGGGCTTTGACCTTATGCTCGATGCGGTGAAGGAAAACGAAGCGCTTATGCGTGAAAAGAACGCAAAGCTTTATATGTACGGCCCCGATTACCAGGGTAGGTACGCCGCGCTCGAAGAAATGATAAACGAAAGAAAGCTTTCTGAAATTGTTATATTGAACCACGAAATTTCGGGGCGCGAAAAGGAAGAAGCGCTCATGAACGCCGACATATTTATACAGACATCGCGCACAGAGGGTATGCCCATGGGCATACTCGAGGCATTGAGCTACGGCTTGCCTTGCCTTGTGACAGAGGGAACGACGCTCAGCGGAATTATAGACGAATATGCTTGCGGCTGGACTTGCCCCACCGCAGCGGGCGCTATTGCGGAAAAAATAAGAGATGCAATAAGCGAAAAAGAGCTTTACAAGCTTAAATCCAAAAATGCGACAGAGCTTATCGCGCAGGAATTCCTGTGGGATAAGGTGGCTGATAAAACTATAGAAAAATATAAAAGTTTTATCTGAAAAAGATGAGAGAAATGGCATATGATGCGTATACGTATAGATAAAAACAACGAAATAATCAAGAAAATAACGGCAATTCTGCTTCTTGCGTTGCCTTTTGTGGGGCTTTTTACGCTGATAGGCAGATTTCTGAAGCTTATAAACGTGCTGATGCTGCTTGTAACGTTTGCGATGATGAGTATTCTCTTTTTGCTGAACTTTGATAAGTTCAACAAAAAAATGCTTATTGTTCTGGCGCTTAACGCGGCATCTGTGGTGGTAACGGGCATATTTTATTCCTCGTGGGGAAGCATAGTTCAGTTTCTGAACCTTTTGCTCATGATGGTGGTTTTCAACAATATGTCTGTTACACAGAAAATATACAGAATATTGCACGTTACCGTTACGGTAACGCTTTCGCTTTACCTGTTCACTATGAAGGTCGTAAACCATAACCTTTCCATGATATTCGACCTTTTCGGAAATAATATAAACTCCAACACGGTTTCTATCCTCTACCTTGCGGCGGCGTTTCACCTCGTTTGCTTTATAGAAACGCTGAACGTAAGCGAGCGTGTGAACATTATATTCAAGGTTCTTTGCCTTGCTATATACGGCTATAAAATTTATGAGTTTGCATCAAGGTCTGCGCTCATATCGCTCGTTTTGTTCATAGCGCTGATATTTATTTTCAAAAAGCCGTTCAGCTATAAGGTGTTGCGCAGAATAGTAATTGCCGCGCTTGTGTTCAGCCTTCTTTTTGCCGTTGTGTACGTTGGGCTTTACAGCGTGCTCGGCAACTTCAAGATACTTGGTAAATCGCTTTTCAGCGGCAGACAGATTATATGGAGCTCCGCCTTCTACCTTATAATGGCGTACCCGATTTTCGGCTGCGGTAACTCTATTTTGTTCCAGACTATCGAAAGCAGGTTTACCTCCTCCTCCCACCATATGCTCATAGGTGTGTGGAAGATACTCGGTATTATCCCCATGCTTACAACCATTCTTTGCTTCATAAACAAATTCAAAGACGATATAGAGGGAAGGGAGCTTACCACACCGCAGATGGCGTTTATAAGCGTGTTGCCCATCTGCTTCTTTGAAAGCTTCTATACAGACTCATATTTGTATATCTACTTTATATTGTTTTTACTTCGATACGTTAAAAAAGAGGAGAAATAAATGAACATTCCTAAGAAAATACATTATTGCTGGTTTGGTGGCAACCCTTTAAACGACCTCGGAAAAAAATGCCTTGAAAGCTGGAAAAAGTTTTTCCCCGATTATGAAATTATTGAATGGAACGAAAGCAATTTCGACGTAAACTGCTGCCAATATGTAAAAGAGGCTTATGCGGCGAAAAAATGGGCTTTCGTAAGCGATTACGCAAGGTTTAAAATTTTATACGAGCAGGGCGGTGTTTACTTTGATACCGACGTTGAGGTTATAAAATCCTTCGACGAAATACTTGCAAAGGGCAACTTTATGGGCTGTGAAAACAAGGTAGACGAAAACGACCCCGCTTCGCGCCTCGCCGTTGCTCCCGGGCTGGGGCTTGCGGTAGAGCCGGGGCTGAAGCTTATAAAAGACCTGCTCGACGATTATGAAAAAAGCTCCTTTTTGAAGCCCGACGGCACAAATGACCTTACTACCATTGTAGACAGAACTACGCTCTTTCTGCGCGAATACGGCCTGCGCGACGTAAACGAAATTCAAACCGTTGCAGACGTAACTATATACCCCGTAGATTATTTCTGCCCCATCAATATGGAAACGGGTAAGCTTACCATAACCGAAAACACTTGCTCCATACACAGGTATGCCGCAAGCTGGGTAGACGACTACAGCAAATTCAGAGGCAAGGTTTATAAAATTATCCGCAGATGCTTCGGCGAAAAGCTGACGGCAAAAATACGCGCCGTTTTCGGCAGAAAAAAATAATTTTATAAAAATTTTTGCTTGGCTCTGTAACGATAAGGAGGGTGCATATGCCGGGACAGATATTTGGCTTACTCAAATCAAAATTGCAGCGCACAAAAAAGAATACATGGGTATTCACAAGCTTCGAGGGGCAATATTCCGATAACCCGAAATATATTTCCATGAAGCTTCACGAGCTTGACCCTTCTATAGAAATTGTCTGGCTTGTGAAAAAAGAAAAGCTTTCCTCGCTCCCGGAATATGTAAAGGGAGTTGAAATACACACCGAGGAAGCCAGAAAAATAAAAGCAAGCGCAAGCGTTATAATAGATAACGTGTACGGCGGGAAATCTTATATTGTGAGCAGCGGCTCTGCCGTTTCGAAAATAAAGGGGCACGTATATAAGTTTCTCGTTGATAAAAAGGGCCAGCACGTTTATACAACGTGGCACGG
>JAFTNI010000079.1 GCA_017451975.1 Clostridia bacterium | reverse complement strand
GGGGGGATTCATCAAGACCTTCGATATCGTCTACAAAGCAAGCTTTTTTGAGCTTATCGGAAAGGGGAAGACCGACTGCTGCGGAAGTGGGGCTTACGTGCTTAAAGGAAGTAGCCGCAACCATACCCGTTGCTTCGGAAACTTCTTTTACAAGCTGCCCGGAGTTGAATGCATCAAGGAAGTTGATGTAACCAGGTCTGCCGCAAAGAATTTCTATGGGGAGCTCAGAGCCGTCTGCCATATAGATTTTAGAAGGCTTCTGGTTGGGGTTACAACCGTATTTGAGTTCAAATTCGTTCATATCTCTCGTTCTCCTTAGTTATTTTTGTTTATAATGATTTCTGTGGGCTTGCTGCCGTCGAGGGGAATCTGACGTACAAAAAGGGAAACCTTATTGGCTTCGTTGAGGTTATTCCAGCAGATATCCGCAAGCTCCTCGGCTGTATTGGGCATTGCTACTTCTTCGGGCTCGCCAAAGAAGGAGGGAATGGGGTTGCCGTCGCACTTATAAGTGTGAATGAAGTGGCCGATACCGTTTTCGGGGGCGGCATAGCTGTAGAAATATCTTCTGCAGGATTCACCTCTGCCGTTTGCGCTCTTCAGAATGGAAAGCTTATATGTGAAGGTGTTGCCGGGGAAGCAGTAGTGAAGAATACCGGAAATTCTGGGTGTGAAGTTGGGGGCGTCATCCTCAAATTCGCGAAGATGGAGCGCTTTTTCAAATGCAAAGCCGTCTTCGCCGTTTTCATTGATATAATCGTAAACGGTGTTTGTCTGGTCGCCGTTTGTGATAATATCAATATCGCCCACATTAAGGTAAGGGTTGTAGATGATAAGGTGGGGGTCGGAAAGCTTGGATTCGTCGAAAGCTTTCGTTCTCATGCCGCCGTCGAAACGCTCGAAAATTCTGTTGCGGCTGTTTTCGCTTCTGCCCATAATGAAGTATGCTATCATAGCAGATTTACCGTCGGCAGATTTGCCTATAACTATGCCTCTGCCGGGGTATGAGTTTTCGGAAAGTAAACTCTTCAAATCAAACATTGCCATTATAATGTTCCTCCGTTAATATCTTTACTTACTTTTTCAACCGCTTGGGGAAGTATAATCCATTCCGCTTCCTGCATAACGCGCTTCTGAAGCGTTTCGGGGGTGTCGCCTTCTTTGATTTCAACCGCCTTCTGCATAATGATTTTGCCGCCGTCGGTAATTTCGTTTACAAAGTGCACCGTAGCGCCCGTTACCTTAACACCGTATTTAAGCGCTGCCTCATGCACGCGCAGGCCGTAGAAGCCGTCGCCGCAAAATGAGGGGATAAGCGATGGGTGAACGTTTATCATTCTGTCTTTATAGTGTGCGATGAAATCGGGGCTGAGTATATACATAAAGCCCGCGAGAACTATGAGCTCTATGCCTTTTTTTTCGAGGGAGGCAATAAGCGCTTCCTCGAAATCTTTTCTGTTTGCAAATGCGTGCTTATCTGCCACGGCAGTTTCTATGCCGGCGTTTTTTGCTCTTTCGAGCGCATACGCCGTGGGGCTGGAGGAAACCACGAGCGAGATTTTGCCGCTTTCTATAATCCCTGCTTTTTCTGCGTCTATAAGCGCTTGCAGGTTTGTGCCGCCGCCGGAAACCAGCACGGCTATTTTAACAGGATTCATAAGAAAACCTCTTTTCTCTGTTTATTCTGTTTATTAAAGAAGAACGCATTTTTCGTCGCTTTCGATGATTTCGCCGAGAATGTAAGCGTCTTCACCGTGTGCACGGAGAATTTCAAGCGCTGTGTCTACGTCTTCTTTAGCCACTACGACGCTCATACCAACGCCCATGTTGAAGGTGTTGTACATATCTCTTTCGGGAATGTTGCCCGTTTTTGCGATGAGGTCGAAAATGGGGAGCACGCGAACGTCGCTCTTGTTGATTTTCGCGCCGAGGCCATCGGGAATGCTTCTCGGAATGTTTTCGTAGAAGCCGCCGCCCGTGATGTGGGAAATACCCTTAACGGAAACCTTTTCGATAAGTGCAAGAATGGATTTAACGTAAATTCTCGTAGGTGTAAGAAGTGTTTCGCCTATTGTTTTGCCGCCGAGCTCATCTTTTGCAACGTAAAGCTCGGGGTTGTTGCTGTCGATATCGAAAACCTTACGGCAGTGAGAGAAGCCGTTGGAATGGATACCTGTGGAGGGAAGCGCGATAACAACGTTACCTGCCTCCATTTTTGTATTATCTATAATTTTCTTTTTATCAACAATACCTACGGCGAAGCCCGCGAGGTCGTAATCTTCAAGGGGCATAAGGCCGGGGTGCTCTGCTGTTTCGCCGCCGATGAGCGCCGCGCCGGACTGAACACAGCCCTCTGCAACGCCGGAAACTATAGCAGCGATCTTTTCGGGGTAGTTTTTGCCGCAAGCGATGTAGTCAAGGAAGAAGAGCGGCTTTGCTCCGCAGCAAATGATATCGTTTACGCACATTGCAACGGCATCGATACCGATTGTATCGTGCTTGTCCATAAGAATGGCAAGCTTAACCTTCGTGCCACAACCGTCTGTACCGGAAACGAGCACGGGCTCTTCCATGCCCATGGGCAAAGCGAAGCAGCCGCCGAAGCCGCCAACATCATCAAGGCAGCCCTCGTTGCGTGTGCGAGCAATGTGTGCCTTCATAAGCTCAACAGCCTTGTAGCCTGCTGTAATATCAACGCCTGCTGCTGCGTAGCTTTCAGATTTTGAATTTTTCATGTTCTGTAATTCCTTTCAAAGCTGCGTGCGTAATAACGACGCAAGTATTTTATTTAAGTTTATTATTTGCTGTATTTAGCGGCTATTTCCGCGTCTTTTTTAAGAACGTCTTCCGCTGCTTTCTTTCTGGCGTCTGTAAGTGCCTTTGCAAGATCTGCATCTTCAACGGCGATTATCTGAGCCGCGAGGAGAGCTGCGTTTGCAGCGCCGTCGATTGCGACTGTGGCAACGGGAATGCCTGCGGGCATTTGCACCGTGGAAAGAAGGGCATCGAGCCCATCGAGCGTGGAAGATTTAACGGGTATGCCGATAACGGGGAGAGTTGTGTTAGCTGCGATAGCGCCTGCAAGGTGTGCTGCCTTGCCTGCTGCGCAGATGAGCACACCGAAGCCTGCTTCTCTTGCATTTTCAGCAAAAGCTTTTGCTTCAACGGGCGTTCTGTGAGCAGAGTATACGTGAACCTCGTGGGGGATACCGTATGCCTCGAGCGTATCAATGGCTTTTTCCACAACGGGAAGGTCGGAAGCGCTTCCCATAATGATTGCTACTTTTTTCATCGAAAAAATAACCTCCTGAAAATTTTAAAAAGGGTGTTGATAAACGCGTATGCAACAAAAAAAGGGCAAGTTAACCCATAAGTGTGAAACGGGGAAACTGCCCAGACGGTCGACAAAGAATATTCCCGAAAGCTTCACGCGGTACTCCGCCTATCCGTCAGTTGCAGTCGAGTTTTGTGTATTTACTAATATAATAATATCACGATAAAGACACAAAGTCAATAGATTTAACTTTCGATAACGCCGTTTTTTTGTAAAATAATATATTTTGAAGGATTTTTTTATGTAATGTTGACTTTAGAAAGTATTTTGGCGTATAATGTAAATATAAATATAAAAAGCAGGAAAAAATCATGTTGGAATTTAAAAATGTTACTCTTGAAAGTGCAGAAATTCTTCGTCCCTATCTCGAAAGTTCTATAAACAGACTTTGCGATTTTTCCGTAGGCGGCATAGTTATGTGGCGCAACGCTCTTCATACTCAATACGCCTTGCATGATGGCGTGCTTTATATAAAATTCAATTTGCAAGGGGGCAGAACTGCATTCACCGTTCCGCTTGGCAAGCCATTCCGCGAAACGTACAAAAACTTGGTGGAGTATTGCAATTCCAATTGGGAAAAGCTTGTTTTCGCTATAGTTTCGGCAGATGAAAAAGACGAAATTCTGAACTTTTTTCCCGAAGCTGAAGTTTCTTACGAGCGAGACTATTCGGATTATATATACGTTGGCGAAAACCTGGCAACATTTAAGGGCAAAAAATACTCGGGGCAGAGAAACCATGTGAACCGCTTTATGCGCGAAAACGACACGTGGAACTTCGAGGAAGTGAGCGAAGCGAACATACACGAAATAAAAGCCTATTTTGAAAAATATAACAGAGAAAATGAAAAAGAGAGCTTCACTGCCGTTGCCGAAAGAAACGGCGTGCGCGAGGTACTGGATAACCTAGGTGCATACGGCTTTAAGGGTGAGGCGCTTCGCGTAAACGGCGAAATAATAGGCTTTTTTCTTTGCGAAGCGATATACGATACGCTTATAGTCCACGTTGAAAAATGCGAACGCGGCGTAAACGGCGCTTACCAAATGCTTGCGCGCGAGGAAGCGGCGAAATATTGCGTGGGCGGGCTAAAATATGTCAACCGTGAAGACGATTCTGGTGACGAGGGCTTGAGAAAATCGAAGCTTTCTTACCACCCTGCGTTTATGGGGGATAAATATACTGTAACTGTGTGAGGGAAGAACAATGCAAAACGAGATTGTGAAATACAGCAAGGAATGGGAAAAGCTCTATAGGCAAGAAGCGAAAAATATAAAAAAATCGCTCGGCAAAAACTGCGTTACCGTTCACCATATACGCGAAACCTCCTTCAGGAGCGATGTGTGCGCCGCGGGCGGGAAAATTGAAATCGTGCTTCTTGCAACAGTCAAAAAGGCAGACGACGTAATGCCCGATACACTGCGCGATATCGGTTATGGGCAGATATTTGCAGGATATAAAAAAGAAGGCGAAACCGACGTTATTCTTTGGGTAAGAGAAGCAAAAAACCCCGTTAACGATGAGGAAACCTTGCGCGAAACCTCTCTGCGCGACTATATGGCAGCCCACCCCGAAAAAGCGGCGGAATATACGGCATATAAAGCCAAATGCGCCGAAGAAGCAAATGATATTTTAGAAATCAAAGAATTGATGGAAAAATATTTTGATGAGCTCCGCCCCGAAATAAGCAAATGGACGGCAGAGCAGAACAACATAAGCTTTGGGCTTGCCCTGGGTATGTGCTTCGGTATGTCTATCGGCATGGCGATAGGTTCGTCGATGGGCAACCCCACGCTTGGCATGACTATGGGCATGAGCGTAGGCATGTGCCTCGGCATAGCATTCGGTTCTGCAAAAAACAAAAAGTGAGGATTGTATGAGCAAAGAAGCGGAATTTCTTTATAATATGGCTGTTTCGCACGAGGTCTACCCCGAAGAGCCCGACGGCGAATCGCTCGCGATACTTAATATGCTCGCGGAAATACGGGAACTCGGCTACCCATATGAGCATTTTGCCGATATTGAGTTGCGCCCCGTAAAAGATGCGGAAATAATGAAGATACTTCTTAAATATTACCCTCAGGTGGAATCGCTTTTTACAAAAGAAGCCATCTTGCGCAAAATAGACCCTAAAAAATTCCCCATAGTAATAGAATGGGCTTTTGCAGAATATAAAGAACTTTCGCCGCTTGAAAAGCAGGGAATGTCCGGCTTACAGGAGGTTATTGCCAAGGGTAAGCCAAGCGAGGAATATTTGAATTTTCTTCTTTCGCTCGTCAATACGCCCGATACGTATTCTGCCGGATTTCTTATAAGAGAAAGGCTTGTTAGAAGCGCACCGGAAAAATTGCGCCCGTATACTTTTGAATTTTATAACGGCGTTTTGCTTATGGATACGCTGAAGGAATTTGCGCGATACGGAGATGCGGAATCTGAAAATATGCTGCGCCGCGCTAAGGATATAACCGAAGCGGAACTTATGGATATACATAAAAACCAAAAGTATGAAATGTGTGTCACGATGCATGAAAGATGCAGAGCATACTGCACCGCGGAAAATATAAGATACGAAGCAAAAAGGCTGCTCAGAAAGCTCGAAAAGAAAAAAGCTGAAAACGCCCGTTGACAAATTTGTCAACGGGTGTTTTTTCGTAAAACTTTTAAACTTTAACTTTTACAACTACTTTGCGTACCTTTTCGGGGGCGCCCACCGCTATATTCGGTGCGTGAGCATCACCGGGGAAAAGCACGGCGAATTTGCCGGGGCAAAGCGTTATAGTGTCTGTAGGGCCGCGGTAGAAGCGAATATCGCCTTCGGGGCGGGGAAGAACTTCTTCCGTCATATCCTCGAGCGCGCCTATGTTCATATGCTCCGTGCCACAAATGAGGCACTGAATATCAATATATTTGATGTGTGCCTCGGGCGTGTCGTTCACGGGCTGTGTTTCGTAGCTGGTGAGGAAGAAGAAAAGGTCTTCGCCATCAACATAATAGCGAGTGTCGTCAAGCTTTGAAAAATCTGTATCGCGCAGAATGGTGAGCCCTTTGTAAACACCGGGGTGTATTCCTTTATATGCATCGATGTGCGAAATTTTATCGTAAATCATGGCTTACCCTCAAAGCTCTATTACAATTTCGTTTACGCCTTCTGCCATCATGGGGAACACATTGCCGCATTCCTTGCCGTTGAACGTGCATTTTGTGCCTTCGCCAACGCGCGCAAAGCCGGCGTTTTTCTTAACCGTGATGTTGTAAACCGCACCTTTGGTTATAGAAAAGCTCATTTCTTCCGTTCCTTCGGGGAGAATGGGGTCTATTTTAATGCCCTCTGCCGTGTAAGAAATACCGAGCATTTCGAAGATAGCGAGTGTAAGCCAGCTTGCCGTGCCCGAGAGCATGGGGCCTACGTTTTCGCCCGTCATAGAGTTCGTGTACTGTGTGCAGAAGCGAGGGTTGCCCTTCATAATGAAAGGATTTTCAAGCGTCTTATAAGGAAGAACGTTATCCATAATGCTGAACGCAAAGCCTGCAAGATCTTTTGCAAGCTCTTTATCCTTAACTATCTTAGCCTGTTTGAAGGAAGCAACGCAAGCCATCATTGCCGCGTGCTTGCACACACCGCCGTTTTCACGGTCGCCGCGGAAATAAAGGCCTGTTGCCGTTCCCGTTGCAACCTTTTCAAGGTCGCACTGCGTGCAAAGCACGGGGCCGTACTCTGTGGAAAGGTGCTCGCGCACGGTGCCGAGCATGATTTTGATTTCCTCTTCTGTTGCAACGTCGGAAAGAAGTGCCCAGGAGAATGAGTTGAGGAAGTAAGAGCCGTCTTTTGTTTTATCTGTGCCCAGCCCGTCGCCTTTAGCGCCGAGGTAGGAATATTCGCCGTGATTAATGAGCGCACGGGCGAAGAAATTATCTTTCCATGCGGAAACCTGAATTTTTTCGGTGAGGTCTGCAGCTCTTGCAGAAAGGTCTGCCGCGTCTTTATCTCTGCCCGTGGCTTTTGCAAGCTCGGCAAGGTTATCGTATGCAATGCGGAGAAGGAAGCCGTTCATGACGCTTTCGCAATAGTCGCTTTCAAAACGAGTGCCATAGGGCGCACCGCTTGCGGAAATCTGCTTTGCGTAGAGCATTTCTTTTGTTTCACCGTCGATCCAGTTATTATCAAGCTTGAGCGCGTCGTTCCAGTCTGCGCGGTCGAGCAAGGGGAGCCCGTGTTTACCAACGGAAATTTTACCGCTGTATTCAACGGTTGCCATGAGTGTATCCCAAAGCTTTCTTTTTACTCTGGAGCCCGCAACGGGGAATTCGCTATCGAGGAAAGCAAAGTCGCCCGTGAGGAATACGTATCTGTGAACAGCCTGTGTAAGCCAAAGTGCGTCGTCAGAGCAGAAGCCTGCTTCCTTGCCCGTGAAGAAGAAGTTATGGTTTGCATAACCCATTTTATAAACGTTGCCTACCCATTTGGAAATAAGGGAGCGAGCGAGGTCGCCTTTGCCCATAGCCGCCATATAATAAACAGAGGCGTAAACGTCCTGGATTTCGCGGAAGCCTATTTCGCGGAAGCTCTTCTGTGTCCACGCAAAGGAACGGGAAACGAAGGACTGATAAAGCACCTGGAAGGGGAGGTTATTGTTAACGTAAGAGTCGAAAAGCTTATCGCCTGTGTTAACTTTAACGTAGGAGGAATATGTTTTATAAAATTCCTTCATATTATTGAAGGCTTCATCGAAAGCGGTATCTTTGGAATATTTATCTGCAAAAAGACCGAATTTTTCATCGAATACGGGCGTAATATCGCCTTTGCCCGCAACTATACCAACGTAGCAATCGAGCTTTTTCTGCTGCTTGGGCGCAAGTGTGATGGTTTTGCCTATAGCATAGAAGGGAACGACCTTTTGCGCGTGCTCGCTTGTGAGGTATGCGCCGTGCTCGGGGTGATCAAGCGTACCTCTGCCTATGAAGTTTATATAGTTTTCCGTATAATCGTCGAACGATTCGCCGTCGCAGAACATTGTGGCAAAGCGGCGTGTTTTTTTGAGGTAGAGGGGGTTGGGAATGGGGCAAACGGCAATAGGCTTGCCGTCTTTTTTAGCAACTGCGCCTTCCCAGGTAATGCTCGCATAAAGAATATCGTTTGTCATAGATTCGGGCGAGCAGAGCGCGAACATACCCGTGGTAACAACCTTGAGCTTACGCGCCTTTGTGCCGATATTGCGTATTTCTATGCGCTGAGCCTCTACTGCGTCGGGCATACCTTCCTCGAAGGGAAGAATGAATATGGTGCGGCGGATAATAAGCCCGCATTTTGTCTGGTATGTGATGACCGTGTGGTTCTGTGCGTGAACGCAGAAAGCGTCCTCTATATTTTCCTCTGCGTTTGCGGAATAGAAAATCTGCTTACCGTCTTCAAAAATATAGAACTGGCGGTTGCAGGGCTCGCCGCTTTCCTCGGGAATAAGGTCGAAGCGCGAAGCCGTTACGTTTGTATTCGCAACGGAACGGAAAGCGCCGCGGCCGAAGGAGTCGAGCGAAGCTTTCGGCGTTGTGAGCAAAGGCTCGTCCGCATCAACGCGGCAGCCAAGGAGAAGGTTTATATCGTAATGTGTACCTACGCGAGGCATTTTAAGGTCTATTATATGCTCGCCGTTTTCGCCAAGATCGCCTTTTGCACAGATTATATCTTCAAAAGAAGAAACGATAAGATTCTTTACGTTTTCGGGAATATCGTATGTTTCTTTTTCTGTGCGAAGGGTTATATCCTTTCCGAAAAACTCAAAAAGCGCACACTCGTCCTCTATGCTGTCGAGAAACGCGCAAAATTCGGGGAAGGAAAAAAGGCGAAGGCAGAGGGGGGCGGAATATGGCAAGCCGAGGAAAGCCACTGCACGCTTTCTGTCTGCCGAAAGAAATTCCGCATCGAGCACGCCGTCTTTGGCGGAAAGCGAAAAGACGTTTGCAATTTTTTCTTTTGCCGTCAAATGCTTATCTCTTGCTTTTTCGTAAGTAAAATTCATTTTACACCTCATGGTATGTTTTCTTAAAATTTAAGTCATTTTCAGGGGGTAATACCCAATTATATAAATTATACCACAAAGTAAATAAAAAATCTACTGTTTATGGCATAATTTACTGTTATTTTTTATTATTTTTTAACTTTTTATACACAAAAATTGCGCAAAGCGGGAAAATGCTTGCCGTAAGCATACCTATTTTCATGCCAAGCTGCTCGGGCGCAAGCGAAAGCTCGCAGGCAATTGCGACAAAATTGGGTGATGCCGCCACGGTATCTGTTATAATGCCTATAAGCTGGGGGCCAACAGAAGCGCCGAGGTCGCCGCCCGCCGCCATCATAGCG
>JAFTNI010000078.1 GCA_017451975.1 Clostridia bacterium | reverse complement strand
CTTCCATATATGCTGGGCTGCCCAGGCAGGGCTTTACTACCATTACGGAATACAGAAAAAGCAAATGCCCGAAAAGGTTTTCGGTGTTTTCGAGCATTACGTTTCCCACAAGGGCTCTATACTTTTCCGCGGATTTGACGATACATTTTTCGTGCCCCATTCGCGCCACACCACGGTGGACAGAAGCGACGTGCTCGCTTGCCCCGAGCTGAAAATACTCGCGCAGAGCGAAAAAGCGGGCGTTTACGCCATTTCCACCGCGCGCGGCAAGCAGATATTTATAACGGGTCATTCCGAATACGACGCGGGCACGCTCCGCCAGGAATATCTGCGCGATAAGGGTAAGGGCTTGCCTATAAAGGTACCGTATAACTATTTTCCCGACGATGACGACACGAAAGAGCCGCTTTGTACTTGGCGCTCCGGTGCTAACCTGCTTTACTCCAACTGGCTCAACTACTTCGTTTACCAATCCACGCCCTACGATATAGGCGCGATAGGCAAGTAAGCCGAAGATATATGCGTTTTCTTCAATACCCCGTTCCGAAAAGGAACGGGGTATTGTTTTTATGCATAATAGCCATAAAAGAACAGGGCTTTTGCGAAAAATTGTAATTAGTTACAAAAAAATCATTTTGTTTTCGATTTGTTAACAAAACATTGAATTTTTTGGATAAATTTGATATAATAATACATAATGATTTGTTAAAAACAACAACTCATTATAAATAATAAAAATTTTCGGAGGAGAATATGAAAGCTTTTATAGCAAAACATCTTGTGGCTCTTGTAGTTTCGGCGTGTGTTCTCGTTGGCGGCGGTGTTGCTGCAGGCGTTGCTATTAACAACAACCAGCCTGAAAACGTTGCTAAAGACGCAGTGCTCGGCGTAATTAAAGATTTTACAGAACGCGAAGAAATCAACCCCATTTACAACATGGTGCAGGGTGGCTCTCTTGAGGCTTCCTTGGGCGAAGTTACTTTCGTTGAAGGCGAAGAAAGAAACACTGTTAAAACACCTGTTTCCGGCAAAATGTATTTTGGCAAAAAAGCATTGATGCTCGAAAACTTCAGCGCAGATATTGAAGGCGTAAAAATCGCAGGCGACGTATACATATCCAATGACCTCGTATATGTAAACGAAGAAGAATTCCTCGGCGGCGCTTACGGCTTTACACTCGAGGATGCAATCGATGATATCGAAGATTCCATCCTTAACCCTGATAGCGGCTCCAAATACGCTATCGACAGAGAAATGTATGATGCCATGATCGCACTTCTCGAAGAGATTCAGGAAGTAGACAACGAAGAATTCAAAAAAGACGTTGAGAAAATCGGCAAAAAATACATGGATAAGCTTTGGAAGGCTGTATGCAAGCACGCAGAATTTGAAAGCGAAACAGATAAAGTTAAGCTCAACGGCGACAAAACTTCTGTAAGAGTTGTAACAATCACAATCGATAACGATGCAGTAGCAGGCATTGTTGAAACAATGTATGAATTTTTGGAAGATGACGATTCCATAGAAAAATTCCTTGAAAAATACGAAGATTACTTCGATGTTGCATTCGATTATTTTGTTGCTATAGGTCTTCCCGTTAGCGAAGGCGATATATTGGATATGTATGAAGATGCTATCGACGAAATCGGCGATAACATCGACGATATCGTTGAATCTATCGAAGACGGCTCTGAATTTGAAGTTGTAGTATCTATGGCTACTCCCAAGCTCAGCTCCAAGCTCCTTAAGCTCGAAGTTGAAGCAGAATTCAGCGGCTACGACCAGAAGATTGTTACTATCGACTTTGGCCCCAAAGGCTTGAAGAAAACAAACATGGTAACAGTTGAAGTAGCCGGCATGGAAGTTGTTTACGAAATCGAAACAAACGATTCCAAGAAATACGAAGCTTGCTTGGAAGTTATGGACGAAGAAGTGTTAACAATCGCTATCGATAAATCCAAAGATAAATTCAACGTAAGAGTCAACCTCGATGAA
Source organism: Clostridia bacterium (assembly GCA_017451975.1). Lineage (GTDB taxonomy): Bacteria > Bacillota > Clostridia > Oscillospirales > CAG-272 > UMGS731. The sequence continues at coordinate 635 of JAFTNI010000078.1, read as the reverse complement.
ACGAGCTATATCGAAGCAAACGGTTCTTTTGTAGAAAAGGGCAGCACTGTTACAATCGGTCTTGACGAGATTAAGAGTTGCTACGAAAGCTTCGCGCTTAACCCCGATACAGGCGCATATGATATTCCCACAACAGATGAAACCGTTACATATACAGACCTTGAAGTTATAATCAAGGAAAAAGATAAAATGCCTTCCGCACCCAAGGATTACACAACAATTGCCGATATCAAGGAAGCTGATATCGATGCGATTATGAGTAAATTCAACACGCTTTACGGCACATATGAAAATGAAGGTCTCTTTGGTGTTGGTGCAACTGAGATTACTTTTGAAGAGGGCAACAGCATTGCAATCGAAACAATGGGCTTGCATGCTACGGGCATTTATGAAATCGACGGAGATATGATAACTATCGAACTCGATGATTCAAACGATGATGACACAACCTTTGAAGACGTTATGCAAGCTTTTAATGGCACGTTCACGTTCGAAAAAGGTGCTGATTACATTAAAATCAATGGCACAAAATACACAAAAGCCAACTAATCACACCATATATAAATTATAAATATAATATAAAAGAGTCCGCTTGATAGCGGACTCTTTTAGCATAATGATAAACTACTTTTAGG
>JAFTNI010000077.1 GCA_017451975.1 Clostridia bacterium | reverse complement strand
GAAAATGCCGTCACCTGTTCCAAAGTGGTTTCACCGCATATAATGCATTTTTTACCGTCGGTCAAACCGTCTTTAGTGCAGGTAGGCTTTACGCCGGGTATCGTTATTTCGTTATGGGCCGCAGGGATATCTTGGTTTTCTTCTGCACCGCAGGAGCAGCTTCTGGTTTTTTCGCCGTTTTCCGTACAAGTTGCCTTTTTGGTAACTAACCATTCGCCATAGGAATGCTCGTGAGTCGTTCCCTGAGTTGTTGCAGTTGTCTGCGTTGTATTGGAAACGCCGGGCATCACTGTTCCTTGTGTGGAAGCCGTGGTTTGCGTTGTGGCAGAGGTATTCGTTGTCTGCACGGTAGAAGCTCCGCCCTGCGTAGTGCTCTGCACTGTGGTTACCGTTGTTTGAGCAGGCAAAAACGGAAGATCCAAATTTCCCGTAGCGCCGAGCGCCAAAACCGCGGCGGCGGCAACACCGCAAACACCAAGCACGCCGAAAAATGCCTTTGTACCTGTGCGCTTCTTGGGCGCAGCAGCAAGCACGGGCTTTTCACAAAGGTCGTGCAAAAGTTTATTATATGTAGCTTGCGTGTATATTTGATTGGAAGCAAGCTCCGTGGGCAAAATATCGTAAGGAGCCTGATTTTTTTCGGGCAACGTCAAAATATACAAATTGGGCATACGGTCCAGGAAAATCCAACGCTTCCATTCGCTTTCCACCCATACGCTTTCGAAATAATCCTTTTTGCTGCCGATAAGCACCATTTTTTTACTTTTTACGAGGCTTGTCCAAATCAAATCATCGGAGTTGACTTGGTTTTTAAGCGTATAAAAGCTGAAAAACGGTTTTTTTCCCTTTGCTTTGAGGTCTTTGTAAAGCTTTTCGGCAAATTCAAAATCTTTCGTGCGCTCATCGCGCGGGCGCGTTTCCTTTTCTGTGGATGTGCTTATTTTAACGCAAATAAAAACATCGTTTTCAGTTTTATTCTTGCACTCCTTGAAGTGCGCCATTGAACGGTCTATTTTTTCCGCTTTTTCCCTGTAAGAATTAAGCAACTCACGGTCGTCCGCAAGAAGCTTGAGTATTTTTTCATATTCAATCTCGTTCAGAATTGAACGTGTTTTGAACATCTCGTATTGGTCGAAGCAATAGATAGGCTCTATAACGTCATTATAGAAGCCCTTGACGAAAATAATTCTGTATTCTGCCAAGAGCCAGCCCCAAAGAGCATCGATATTATCGGGGTTTTCTGTTATAGTGTTTTGAAAAATAAGTTTTGCTTCGTCAAAATGATACGTGTTAAGCATCGCGTATCCGCTTTCGCAATGCGTGTCCTCGTTCTCCTTGGAACGGAACCAAGATCCGCAGCAGCCGCAAACGAAATCGTTACCTCTTTTTTTGAATTTTGAATAGAGGTTGTTGCCACAGTTTTTACATTGCATGGAAGTGAAGTTATCCATTTTTATCTCCTTTTCCGCGCTTAAAATTTATACAAAAATTGTATTAAAAAAAGAAAAAAATGTCAAGGTTGCACAAATACTTTTTTATGTTTTAACGCAAAAAAATTATGAAAAAAAAGAGATTTATTTGCATAAAATCTCCTTTTAATATTGTTTTTTGATGCAAAAAAAGTGTATGTAAACTTTGAATCTTTCAAAAAAACCGTTTTTTCTGCTCCGTAATCTCGCCGTCGAGCATGGCGTAGCTTGTGAAACGGCCGTCGAAACCCACTTCTATTTCGTGCCCGTCGAGCGTGGCGCAAAGCTTATGCGCCTTTTCCACAAAGCCCCAAAGCTCATCGTAAACCAAGCCGTCTACCACAAGCTCGTTTGCCCCGCGCGACCTGCGGTAGGTTATTTCCTTGCCCCAAGCCGTTGTTTTAATAAAAATACGCTCCTTTTCGTCGCTTTCCGCAAACCTCGGCAAGGAATATTCCATAGCGGCAATTTCTTCTGCCGCGGGCATTTTTTCAAGCGCCGTGCAAGCGTGCACACCCATAGCAAGCTCCACTATAACGAAAGCGTGGAAGCATATATCGGGAATTGCCGCAAGCCCGCCGAAGCTGAAAAGCAGAAAAAGCGTATCTATGCCGAAAAACGCAAGCGCCGCAATAAGCCAGCCGTACTTCCCTTTTTCGCTCATAAGCCAGAAAAGGAAGTAAAAAAGAAGCACGAGCGCCGAAAGAGAAAGCATAAAAACAAGCACGGAGGCATCGTAAAACTCGCCCGTCCACAGAAAATAATATCCGTCGGGGTACATTCCCGTATAAAACATTCCCATATCTGCAAAGTAATACGGCACAGCCGCCGAAAAAAGAAAATACGTATAATTTTTTGAAACAAGCAAAATTATGTTTATCACGGTAAACGCGATAATCGCAAGCAGGCTTGAGCGCGCGTTTTTATAGCGCGTTTCCAGAGTCCTGCGCCTTGCCCGCAATTTTATAGGGTTATTCATAATAAGCTCCTTACACTATAAAGTTACTTTTATATAATATCACATTATTTTTCTGAATTCAACCTTATTTTTCCGAAACGTACTTTTCTTCCAAACGAAAACAAATTTTTCAACATTTTTCGGCAATAATTTTTATTATTTTGCACAAATCGCTTGCTTTTCAAAATTTTGCATGATACAATTATTACATTAATCTAATATATTAGAGGGGGATTTAATATGAAATTTATATCTTGGAACGTAAACGGCTTCCGTGCAAGCCTCGGCAAAGGCTTCCCTGAATTTTTCAAAGAGCAGGATGCCGATTTCTTCTGCGTACAGGAAACGAAAATGCAGGAAGGCCAGGCAAGCTTCGAGCCTGAAGGCTACTTCCGGTATTGGAACTATGCAGAGAAAAAGGGCTATTCCGGCACGGCTGTTTTCACAAAGCATGAACCTATATCCGTAACTTACGGCATCGGCGCGCCCGAGCATAATACAGAAGGCAGAGCGATCACGCTTGAATACGACGAATTCTACTTCGTTTGTGTTTACACACCCAACGCACAGCGCGAGCTTTCGCGCATAGATTACCGCATGGAATGGGAAAAGGCGCTTCGCGAATACCTCGTGAAGCTCGACGCAGCGAAACCCGTAATCTACTGCGGCGACCTCAACGTGGCTCATAACGAAATAGACCTTAAGAACCCTGAAAAGAACCACCAGAGCGCAGGCTTCTCCGACGCGGAAAGAGGCGCTTTCACGGCACTTCTCGAAAGCGGATTCAAAGATACCTTCCGTACGCTCTACCCCGACGAGGTAAAATACACATGGTGGAGCTACCTTGCAAAATCGCGCGAAAGAAACATCGGTTGGCGTATAGACTACTTCGTTGTTTCCGAACGCCTTATGCCCAGAGTTAAAGATAGCCTTATTCTCACAGACGTTATGGGCAGCGACCACTGCCCCGTTGCCATGGAGCTTGAACCCGATACAGCCGAGGACCATTTCGACCTCTGCGTACGCCGCACAACAGACGAAAACGGCAAAAAAGGCTTCATAACGGAATATAAAAACAACGCTTACATAGAAAAAACGGCAGTTGTCGGCGCAGAAGCAGATAAAGAAGGCGAAATGACCGTATATATGAAAAACGGCGAAAAATACACCTTCCCCTGCTGGACAGATACAGAATACAGCGCTCAGTTCGGCGTAAACGTTTCCGCAGACGGTAAATACGTATACGCTATAAGCAGCATAAAGGGCCTTTGGTGCTACACGGTTGACGGCAAGCTCGTTTACAAAACGCGCTACACAAGCGCACAGGACGTTTTCCCGAGAGCAGACGGCACTGTTGCTTGCGTAACGAGAAGCAATATTCTTCTTTTAGATGCAAGCGGCAAGGCTACGGAAAAGGTTCGCGTATCGCGCGATGTTGTTCCCCAGAAAACCTCCGAAAAGCTCGTTTCCGCTTCTATCAGCGAAAAAACTCTTATAGTTTTCGATGCGGAAAAATTTGAAGTTACGGAAAAAACAGCGCGCGTATAATAGCGGTAAAATTTCATAGCAAAACAGCGGTGCCCGACACCGCTGTTTTTTTATCCTTTGATATTTTGATAGTAACCGCGTTTATTACGCATAAGTAACCGTGCCGTTTTTGGCAACGGTGCCGTCTGTGCAGTAAACGGTGTAGGTGCCCGTGCCATCGTTCCAGCCCGAATATTTCGTAATGCTTTGCCACTCGGCGGCAGTTCCGCCGTAGTTTATAACGGCAAGGTTTTCGCAACCATTGAACACGTATCCGTTTATTTCCACAAGGCTCTTGGGAAGGTTGATTTCCGTAAGCGCTGTGCAATCTTCGAAAATATAGTAGCCTGCAAGGCGGCGAGTGCCTTCGGAAACAGTCACTTTTTCAAGAGAGGTGCAGTTTCTGAATGCACTTCCGTTTACGGTGTCGGCGCTGATAACGGCGGTTTTCAGCGAGGTACAAAATTCAAAAGCATCTTCGCCCAGCATATATACCGTAGATGGCAGCACAATGCCTTCAAGCGCGGTGCAGCCCGAAAAGGCGCAGTAGCCTATATTTGTTACGCCTTCCGGAATTTCTATGCTCTTAAGCGACGTGCAATCGCCAAAGGCGTACTCGCCTATGCTCGTTACACCGCCGTGAAGAACAACGCTTTCAAGCGCAGTGCAATCTGTGAACGCATAGTTAGGTATAGCAGTAACTCCTTCGGGAATAACCGCCTTATTCATAAGCTTGCAGCCGTAGAAGGCTCGCTCGCCTATACTTACAACGGTTTGCGGAATTTCTGCGTTTTCAAGCTTTTTGCAATTGTAGAAAGCGCTTGTGCCTATGCTTTCAAGCCCTTCGGGAAGCTCGGCGGCGGCAAGGCTTACGCAGTTTGAAAAAGCATAAGAGCCTATAGCTTTAAGGCTTTGCGGCAAAACCGCGGCGGAAAGCGCCGTGCACCCAGAAAAAGTATCGTTTTCTATAGTCTCAACCCCTTCGGGCAGAGTGATACCCGTAAGCGCTTCGCAATAGTAGAATGCGCCCTCGCCTATAAGTGCGACCGTTTGCGGAATTTCCGCGTTTTCAATGCTCTTGCATTCGTAGAACGCCTTCGCGCCTATTTCCGTAACACCCTCGGGAATTACAACCTGTTTAAGTGTATTACTGCCCATGAAAGCATTTGAGCCTATGGTCTGCACTCCCGCTTCCACACTGTAGCTTTCAGCGCTCTTGCCAAGCGGGTAGCAAATAAGCTCTTTGCCGTCTGCCGTGTAAAGCACGCCGTCTACCGCCTTATAGTATGCGTTATCCTCGTCAACCGTGAAGCCTTCAAGAGAAGTACAGCCCGAAAAAGCCGTATTCGAAATAACGGAAACGTTCGCGGGGATGTGAACGGTTTTAAGCTTCTCACAGTTGCGGAAGGCTCCTTCGGCTATGCTCATAACCCCTTCGCCTATTGTAATTTCAAGAATATCACTGCCCTCGAAAGCGGCACTTCCTATTCTCGTAACGCTTTGCTGAAGCGTTACGTATTTTATATTCTTGTTATTTGCAAAAGCCGCGCCCGCTATTTCCGTAACCCTATAACCGTTTATATACTGCGGCACGAGAATGTCGTAATCATCGCAATAGTGTATATTCGTTATCATACAGCTGTAATCGGAAGTTGTTGCATATGCAAGCCCTTCAGATTCCTTGCCCGTGGCGGGTATTACCGTGGGCACGGCTATGGTATCGCCGCAAATGCCGCAATGTATGCCATCGGTAAGCCCTTCGCGCGTAGCCGTGGCGGCGTAACCTTTCGTTACAATTTCCTTGTGTCCCGTTACGCCGTCGGCACATTCAACGTGAACGTATTCCATGCCCGTATACCAATCCTCAGGCTTATCCATTGCCTTCCACTGCTCTACAGTGCCGCCGTAGCTGAAGCTTGCCGAATAGCAAGTGCCAAAGGCGTTTGCGCCAATTTTCGTAACGCTTGCGGGTATGGTGAAGCCAGGCACCCTGCCGCAGCCCTAAAATGCATTTTCGCCTATTTCGGTTACGCTCGGCGGAATTACGATATCGCAAACGAGCGCATAGCAATATGAGAAAACGTTTTCCTCTATTTTCGTAAGCCCTGCGGGAATGTTTGCTTCCTTCAGCGCCTTGCAATATGTAAACGCATGGTTCCCTATGCTCGTAATGCTTTCCGGCAAAACGATGCTGTAAAGCTTTTCACACTGGCAAAAGGCGCTCGCGCCTATAGTCGTAAGCCCTTCGGGAAGCTCTATGCTGAAAAGCCCTTTGCAGTATGCAAAAGCAAGCTGTTCTATAGAAGTAAGGCTTTCCGGCAACACTACTGTAAGAAGCTTATCGCAATCGTAGAACATTCCATCCTCAAGTGTGGTAATGTTGGCGTAAATTACCGCGTCTGTAAGCGCCGTGCAGTTTGAAAAGGCGCTTGAGCCTATTTCGGTTACGTTTTTGGGAATTACAATTTCCGTAAGAGCCGTGCAATGGGAAAACGCGCCGCTTCCTATTCTTTCAAGCGCACCGCCGAGCAAAATCTCGCCAAGCGCCGTACAGCCCGAAAAAGCATCGCTTTCTATAGCTTTCACGCTTTCGGGAACCTCTATTGAGGCAAGAGATGTGCAGCCGCCGAAAGCCGCAGGGCCTATGCTTTCAAGCTTTTGCGGGAGTTCTATGCTTTCAAGGCCCACACAACCGCTGAAGGCAAGGTTCAGAATTTCCACCGTGCTTTCGGGCAGTATCACTGTCTTTATGCCGCTGCATCCGCTGAAAGCTGAATGGTCTATAGAAGTAACCCCTTCGGGTATTTCCACGCTTGTTATAAAGGTGCAATCCTTAAAGGCGCTTGCGCCAATGGAGGTAACCCTGTAGCCGTCTATATACTGCGGAACAACAAGCTCTTCCCCTTCAAATGTGTTTACGTGCTGAACTATGCAGGTTTCGCCATCCTCATTTACACTGTACCAAAGCCCCTGCGCGCCCGCGTGGATAATTTTCTGCTCCTCAATTATAGTGTCGCAAACATCGCATATTTTGCCGTCGGTAAGCCCGTTTTCCCTGTTGGTTGCAGGGTAGCCGTATATTACAGTGGGAATATGCTCTGCCGCGCCGTCGGTGCAGTTTATATGTACCGCTTGATTTTTCCAAGTGGGTGGCTTATCTATTGCGTTCCACGCTTCAACAGTGCCGTAAAAATCTATTGTAAAAAGGTTCGGGCAATCGGAAAACGCTTCGCTTGAAATATGCTTCAAGCCTGCTGGAAATGAAAGCGCCGTTACGTTCGTTCCTCGAAATGCGTAGTTCCCTATGGTTTCAAGCCCTTCGCCAAACGAAATTTCGCTTACGGAGATGCAGCCCTCGAAGGCGTTATCGTCTATTCTCGCGGCATTATCCAAGTTTACGTAAACAAGCGATTTACAGCCGTAAAACGCATATGCAGAAACGTTTTCCACGGGCACGACAGCGCCTATGCGCCCATCGTACGAAACCTTTTGCAGGCTTTCGCAGCCGTAGAAGGCGCTAAGGCCTATGCTTTCGAGCGTTGCGGGAATTTCAACGTATTCAAGGCTTTTGCAGCCGTCAAACGTGTGGTCGAATATATGCCTTACCGTTTCGGGAAGCTCTACGCTTTCGAGCTTATCGCATTTCGCAAAGGCGTACGCACCTATATAGCCAACGCTTTCGGGTATTTTAATGCTCTTGAATTGACCGCCCTGAAAGGCGCTGCTGTTTATCGCCGTAACGGCTTTACCCTCTATTTCCTCGGGTATAACAAGGTAAGTATCCGTGCAAGTACCGAGCCCCGTAATTATGCAAGCGCCCGTATCTACAGTGTAGCTGAGCCCCTGCGAACCCGTCGCTTTTATTACGGTATGCTCCCTCAGAACCTTATCGCAGGTAAGGCAATAAATTTTATCGCTCATACCGTCTGTTTCCGCCTGCGGCGGGTAGCCGGGCACGCTGGCTTCATTATGCCCAAGCGGGGGGATAGACTGCACCTCTGTGTAGTCGCAATCTATACACAGGCGCTCTTGCCTGCCCTCGTTTTCACAGTCTGCCTGCACGGTTATACGCCAAGCGGAAAACTCGTGTTCGTGCGGCTTGAAAATAAAAAACGCCGCCACACCAAGCAATACCGCCGCAAGTATGCTTGCCGCGGCTATAATTATCGGCTTCTTCGGGTCTTTCTTTTTTCTTATATTTTTGGTTTCTATAAAATTGGGATTAGGTGGAACGTTCATTTTTTCATCCTCTTTTTTTGCAATTCTAAACAATATATTTATGATACCACTTTTTTGCCCGTATTGCAAGGATTATGCACAATTTTTGCGCAAGTCCGCGTAAAATTGCATATTTCCATCAGGTTTTGCGCGCAAAAATCCCTCGGTGCAAAAGCGCCGAGGGAAAGCCTTTACCAAAACCAGCCCGCAGATACCGTTACTGTAAATACCGTAACGGCAACGGAAACTGCAAGAGAAACCGAATTTATAATTTTGCATTTTCTGCCCGCATCTGCATCCAGAAAGGAATATGCAAGCGCGATAATTTGCGAAGCAAGAGGAAAGGGAATGTAAAATATCACCCCGAAGCCCGCAATGTGCCACGCCGCCCAAAGCCCGCATACGTTAAAAATAAACATAAGCAAGCCGAGCAGCCATAAAATCCCCGAAAAAATAAGGTTTACGGTCGTAACCGTTTTGGCGGTAGAATCCATGGTGAATTCTCACACCTCCTCTTTAACGGGCGCGCCCGTAAGGCTTGTGAAGGTTTCAAGCTCGTATGCGGGAAAAATAAACTCATAATCCTCGCCGAAGCTGCGGAAGCGCAAAGCGTAGCACGGCTTTATATAAAGCACGCCGCCGTTATCGTTCGTGATTTTATATTGCTTGTATTCGCCCTTGTTAAACTCTGTTTCCTTGTTCCAGCCGCAGAATTTCACGCGCTTATTAACCTTGTAAATACCCAATATATCGTCTGTGGGAATTGCTATAACTGCGCCGCAATCGGCAAAGCAAAGCATATCGCCCTCGCGGAAAACGTGCCATTCGTTATTCAAATAGTCAAAAAAGTCGCTGTATCTTTTTTCTTTGCCGTTTTTAAATTTATAAGGGTAAGAAAAAACGTCTGTATGCTTTGCATCAACGGGCACACCGAGCGAAGCAAGGCTTTCAGCGTGTATTTTCTCTGCCTCGGCAATATAATCCTTCAGCTCTTCGCTTTCTGCCACGGTTTTATTTTTGTTTCTTTCCATAAGCCAGATTGCAAGCGCCGCAGCGCCGCAAACAAGCGCGGCGGCGGTTAGCCACGGCGCATTGGTAAAGGCTTTTGCACCTATTTCGCCCCAAGCTCTTACAATAGCGACAGCCGTTATCATAAAAACGGCGAAGCATATCATTTTCACGATATCAAGCCACATGGGCAGCGATGCCTTCTTGCCCTGCTCCTCCAGCTCTTCGCCGATTTCATCCTGCTTTTCGGAAAGCTCGCTTTCCACGCGTCGGATAATAAAAAGCTCGCATTCGCCGTAGCTTTCCGCTTTTTCTTCGTTGCCCAGTTCAATACCAAAAAGATTTTTCATACCGTTCTCCTTAATAAAAATGTTTTCATATAATAAGACGCTCTTCAGGCGCATTTTTTTGCATTTTTCAGCGTTGTTTACAAAATGTTCATATTTTTCAAAAACTTGCACAATTAAAGAGCAGATATATCGTAAAAAAAGACGAAAAGGAATTTTTGGAAAAATCCCCACAAGAATACTTTTTTATGGTAAAATATTTATATAAAATAAATTTTGAAAGGAAACAACACCCATGGCTATAAAAATGAAAATTCTCCACTACCCCGAAAAAGGTAAAATTGCTACTTTCACAAACGCGCTTGCAGAAGAGCTTGAGCTTAAGGCAGATAAAATCCCCCCTGCATACGAATGCAGCAGAGATAGGCTCCTTTTCGCAGGTATCACGGCAGGCAAATCGCTCGACGATGCGCTCGCTCGCTTCCTGCGCGGTCTTACCAGAGATAAAGTTCAGTACGTTGCAATTTACACCGATGCACCAGATAGCTCTATTGAAGCAATGAAAGAGCTTATCACGGCAGGCGGAGCATCTGTTATAGACGTTAAAAAGGTTAAGGGCAGTATGTTTGCTTTCCTCACGGGCGCTAAACCCGAAGAAATAGACGAGCTCAAGGCTTGGGCAAAAGAAGTGCTTGAAAAGCTCCCCGAATAAGAAATTATTTACTAAAAACCCCGTTTCTGTACGAAACGGGGTTTTGTTTTATCAGCCTCTCATGGCTTTTATAATTTTTATAATTGCCTTATGCTTTATAAGCGCCACAACCGCCGCAACGGCTATAACGGCATATCTTACGATATTGTTTATGTAAAGAATATTGCAAGCCATGCAAAGCGCCATGCAGCCAAGAGTTATGGCAAGCACCATTTTATCGTTGTAAACCTTTTCCTTCTGGCAGCGTCTGTAACCGAAATAATGCATAAGCACAAGCACGATATTGGAAACAAGCGTTGTATATGCGGCGGCAATGAAGCCGAAATAAGGAATAAGCAAATAGTTCAGTACAAGGTTTACCACTGTGGAAACAATGGTCGATATAGCAATACCGCCCGATTTTTTATGGTAAAACTCTACGTTTGCATATATATTGTAAAGCGACGAAATAAACGAAACTATTACAATAGGCGGCACGGCGTATATACCGCCGTAATATTCCTTCGGTGCTAAAATCATAAGCACCTCGGGCGCTATGAGCGAAACGCCCACGCACATAAAAGCGTAAACGAGCAATATTGGCACGACAACTTTATTAAGGCTATCGTATTTTTTATCGTTAAGCTTTTCGAAAGTAAAGGGTATGAGCGAAGCGTTTACCGCGCTCCATATAACCGTCGCTATAAGGATTATATTCGCCACAACGGAGTAAATGCCCGCCGCGCTTTCGGAATAAAGCTCGGTTATCATTATTTTATCCGAGCCGGACATAACGTGCTGTGCAAGGTAGTGCGGCAAAAGCGGAATGGCAAAAGCCAACACGCCCTTCCATATTTTGAAATCTATAAAGCATTTGCCCTTTGCGTAAAGCATGATGTATATGGGCAGCTGGAAAAGAAGCGTTGCAAGCGTGCTGCTCCATATTTTCGTGCTTACGGGGTCCTGCTCCATGAACATAACGCAAAGAACGGAAACCGCCTGCGAAACAAGCGTGGAGGCTATGGTTATGAAAAACGCCGCCTTGTACTTATATTCATACCTCTGCCTCGTAACCCAGAAGATCATAGCGGGGCTGAAGATGAAATATATAAACATTATAACAAGCAGGTTTGTGGGCAAAAGAAAATCTTCACCTATAACGGCCTTCAGCGCGAATATAACGGCGAAAACCACAATAGTCATAATATTGCAAAGTGAAAGAACAGAGGAAATATATCTGCTTCTCTGCTCCTTATATTCGTTCAGCCCTACGTTGAAAACGCCCGCAGAGGTAAGACCGAGAATTGCGAAAACCTCGATAATGGAAAGCCAGGAATTATACGTTGCTATAATACCGTAGCAGGAGGAATCCATAATTCGCGTGAATATCGGTGTGGTAATAAAGCTTATTCCCTTGAGAATAAACGAGGAAAGCGCAAAAACTATAGAAGATTTCGCCGCATCGGGCATATTTTTCCATTTACTTATAAAATTCACTTTTGTTCACCCAATATGTATTTTACTACCCTCTCCGACGAATTTTCATCGTCTGCATAACCAAAATCGCTGAACATTTTTTCTACGTCTGCAAGGTATTTTTCGCCGTTGAATGAGTCAACGGCGGAAATAAGCTCGCCGCCCGTTTTGGAGACAGGGAAAGGAAGCTCGTCGACACCGATGTAGAAGCCCCTTTCCTTGCTGCCGTAGTTTTCAAGGTCGGGGAAATAAATAAGGCACGGCTTACGTGTCAAGGCATAGTCGAACATACATGAGCTTGCGTCTGTAAGAAGCACGTCTGCGCAAACAAGATATTCTGCCATATCGTCGTGCGCGTTGCCGTTTATAATTTTTCCGTTATATTTTTTATTGAGCGCTTCCCAATCCACCATTTGCTCAACGTGGTAATGGAAGCGGCCTATAAACACCCATTCGCCGCCGAACCTTTTGCCAAGCGACTCGAAAAGCCCGTTAAAATCTATTTCGTTTATCTGGTTTATGCCGCTTCGCAGAACGTTCTTCCCTTCCGTATCCTTTCCGTCATTGCGGAACGTGGGGGCGTAGAGAATAATTTTCTTATCCTGCGGCAGACCGAGCTTTTCTTTAAGCTCGCGCACATTTTCCGTGCTGCTGAACAAAATATCGTTTCTAGGTGTGCCCAGAAGCTGCATGGGGATTTTTCCGAAGGTCAGGTGCTTCATTATATCGAGCGTGAAGCGGTTGCCCAGCACCATTGTGGTATTGGGGCAGAAGAAATCTGCCACGTCGTTGCCAAGCTGGTCCCTGCCCATACGCTTAAGG
>JAFTNI010000076.1 GCA_017451975.1 Clostridia bacterium | reverse complement strand
CATATTATGCGGAATAGTGCTTAACATACTCACAAAACCACCTACGGAAGGTATTTCCATAACGGGCGCAAGGATATTTTTTACGATTCCCATGCCTATTCAGGATTTACCTGTAACGGAAGCGCAGGTGAACTCCCTGCTCGTGGTAATATCCATTTTCGGCCTTTGCCTTTATATGACGCACGGGCTCAAAGTAGAGGCGGAAACCAAACGCCAGCACTTTGCGGAATGGATAGTTGAAAAAACGGAGGCTATGGTAAAGGATTCCATGGGCGATTTCTTCGCGGGCTATGCCCCGTTTATCGCCGCGGTGCTTGCACTTTCGGCATTTTCAAGCCTTCTTACCCTTTTCGGCATATATCCGCCCACATCGGATATGAACGTCGTCGCGGGCTGGGCTATTCTGGTATTTATCCTTATAACCTACTATAAAATGAAAGGCGGATTTTTTAACTACCTTAAAGGTTTCACCGAGCCTATTGTTGTTATGCTTCCGCTAAACATTCTTAGTGAGGTTGCCACGCCAGTTTCCATGGCGTTCCGTCACTACGGAAACGTGCTTTCAGGCTCTGTTATCGCCGTGTTGATTTCCTACTCTTTACAAAGCCTTTCTTCCCTGCTTCTCGGTTGGCTCCCCGGTTTTCTCGGGCAAATCCCGTTTTTCCAGGTCGGCCTTCCGGCAATACTTTCGCTCTATTTCGATATTTTCAGCGGATGTATGCAAGCCTATATTTTTGCAATGCTCACAATGCTGAATATTTCGGGCGGATTCCCGCAGGAAGAATATGAAAAAAGAAAAAACAAAAAACTTGAAAAGAAAAACAAGAAAAATTTAAAAGCTGATGCTTAATTCAGGAGGTATTTATTATGGCACTCGCTATTGGTATAATTTTAGGTTGCTGCGCGCTCGGCGCAGGTATTTGCATGGGTATAGGCGCTATCGGTCCCGGTATTGGTGAAGGTAACGCGGTTTCTAAGGCTTGCGAAGCTATAGGCCGCCAGCCCGAAAGCAAAAGCGCTGTAACGTCTACAATGATCATGGGTTGCGCAATTTCGGAAACCACGGGTATTTACGCGCTCGTTATATCGATTCTTCTCATTTTCGTTGCACCCATTACAATGGTAAACATTTTGAAAAACACAATAGCATCTCTTTAAGATAACACCGTTATCGGAGGAAGCTATATGCAAACTTTAGATATTATTTCAATCAATCTTTGGCAAACTCTTATTTCGCTTGCAAACCTGCTCATTATCTTCCTTATTTTGAAGAAGTTTTTCTATAAGCCCGTCAACAAAGTGCTTGCCGAGCGCCGCGCGCTTCTGGATAAGCAGTATGCCGACGCACAGAAGGCAGAAGACGAAGCTAGAGCAAACAAAGCCGAATGGGAAGAAAAAATGCAAGGCGCGGAAAATGAGGCAGAAAGCATACTCAAGGAAGCGACTGTACGCGCCGAACGCCGCGGTGAAAAAATTGTAGAAGAGGCAAAGGAAAAAGCGGGCGTTATCGTGCGCACGGCAGAGGTGGAAGCCGAGCTTGAACGCAAAAAAGCTCGCGAAGGCATAAAACGTGAAATCGTAGACGTTTCATCTTGCCTTTCCGAAAAAATTCTTGAAAGAGAAATCAAAACGTCCGACCATAAAAAGCTTATCGATTCCTTTATTTCCGAAATAGGTGAAGGCGATGAATAAAACGGACAAAGCAAAAGAATATGCCACCGCGCTTTTCACGCTCGCAATGGAACAGGGCGCGGCAAAAAAATTTGCCGCCGCACTTGAAACCGTTGTAAAATCTATGCGCGAATCCCCCGATTACATCGAGTTTCTTTGTGCGCCGAACATACCGCTTTCGGAAAGAAACGCTTCGCTCCAAGCGGTTTTCGGCGGCAGAATTCCCGAGGACGTGCTCTCTTTCCTGAAGCTGATTTGTGAAAAAGGGCGCGTGCGCACGCTTGAAACGTGCCTTCACGAATATATGAAGCTATATAATGAATCCAAGTCTGTTTCATGGGCACACGTAAAAAGCGCCATTCCGCTTACGCCGGAGCAAAAAACGGCGCTTCGCCTGAAGCTTGAAAAGCAAAGTGGCAGAAACGTTCTGCTGGAATGCAGCACAGATAGCACGCTTCTCGGCGGCATAGTGGTAGAAATGGACGGCAAAATCCTGGACGGCAGCCTTCGCCGCCGTTTGCAGGAAGTAAAGGAAGTGATGAATTCATGAACGAAAGACCCGAAGAAATAAGTAATATTATAAAACAACAAATTAAAAACTATAAATCCCGCCTTGAAATGCGCGAAACCGGCACCGTTATCATCGTTGGCGACGGCATCGCAAAGGTTTACGGTATTCAGGATTGTATGGCAAGCGAGCTTTTGGAGTTTGACGACGGCAGTTTTGGCATGGCGCAGAACCTGGAGGAAGAAACCGTTTCCGTTGCAATTCTTTCCAACGAGAACAATATACGCGAGGGCACGGGCGTTCGCAGAACGGGCAAGGTAGTTTCCGTTCCCGTTGGCGAGGCACTTCTTGGCAGAGTTGTAAACGCACTTGGCGAGCCCATAGACGGCAAAGGCCCCGCCCACTGCCGCAATACGCGCCCCATAGAAAGCGAAGCGCCCGGCATTATTGAGCACAAGAGCGTTTCCGTTCCGCTTCAGACGGGTATCAAAGCCATAGACAGTATGATTCCCATCGGCAGAGGTCAGCGAGAGCTTATAATAGGCGACCGCCAGACAGGTAAAACAGAAATTGCCGTAGATACGATAATAAACCAGAAAAACGAAAACGTTATATGCATTTACGTTGCAATAGGTCAGAAAAGCACCTCTGTCGTTCAGATAGTGAACGAGCTTACGCGCGCAGGCGCTATGGAATATACCATAGTTGTTGCGGCTTCCGCTTCCGAAAGCGCTCCGCTTCAGTATATAGCCCCCTATTCGGGCTGCGCCATGGCTGAATATTTCCGCGAGCAAGGTAAAGACGTGCTTATAATTTACGATGACCTTTCCAAGCACGCCGTGGCTTACCGCGCGCTTTCCCTGCTTATCCACCGCCCCCCGGGCAGAGAGGCTTACCCCGGCGACGTATTCTATCTTCACTCCCGCTTGCTTGAGCGCGCGGCTTGTGTTGCGCCCGAATACGGCGGCGGCTCCATAACCACCCTTCCGCTCATAGAAACGCAGGCGGGCGACGTTTCGGCATACATTCCCACAAACGTAATTTCCATAACCGATGGTCAGATATTCCTTGAAACCGAGCTTTTCCACGCGGGCATTATGCCGGCAATAAACCCCGGCGTTTCCGTTTCTCGTGTTGGCGGCTCTGCGCAGCTCAAGGCTATGAAGAAGGTTTCGGGCGAGCTGAAGCTGCTCTATTCGCAGTATCGCGAGCTTCAGGCGTTTGCCCAGTTTGGCAGCGACCTCGATGCCGATACGAAGCGCAGGCTTGCGCTTGGCGAGCGCATTGTTGAGGTGCTTAAGCAAAATCGCAATTCACCCGTGCGCGTAGGCTGTCAGGTTGCTATAGTTTACGCCGTTATAAACGGTTACCTCGATAAAGTCCCCGTAGACAAAGTAAAGGAATATGAAATATTGCTCTATGAAAAGCTGGAGCACGAGTACACTTCCCTGCTCGAACGCCTGGAAGGCGGATTTTACGATGCAGAGGACGTGGCAGAGCTTAAAAAAGCCCTTGGCGAAATGCAGAGGTGAGCAAAATGGGTGCAGATATAAAATCTCTGCGCACTCGCATGAAGAGCGTAGATTCCACACTACACCTTACAAAGGCAATGGGGCTTGTTGCCTCCTCCAAAATCCGCCGTGCCACAGAAGCTATGAACAAAAGCCGCGAATATAAAAAGGCTGTAGACGAAATCGTCGCGTTGCTCGCCGCTTGCCCCGAGTGCAAAAAAAGCCCGTATATGAGAAATACGGGCGGCGAGCGCACGCGCTTTATAGTCGTCGCGGGCGACAGAGGCCTTGCAGGCGGCTATAACGCCAACATATTCCGCACGGCAAAAGAGTTTGAGGGTGCAGAGTTTATCACGGTAGGCAAAAGAGCCTGCGATCGCTTTGGCAACGAGGCGAACTCCTCAGAGCATTTTTCCTATTCCGATGCATACGCTCTTGCAGAAAAGCTTTGCAGTGAATTTTGCGCGGGCGCATACGACCGCCTCGGCATCATCAGCACGAAATACGTTTCCATGCTTTCGCAGGAGGCGTTCGTTTCCTACGTTCTTCCGCTTGCGTGCGAGAAAGGCAAGGCAGAGGCAAGCGTTGTTTTCGAGCCCGAGGAGCTTCTTATCCTGAATGCTGCCGTGCCTGAATACGTCGCGGGCAGCATACTTGCCGCCGTGCGTGAAAGCTTCGCTTGCGAGGTTATGGCGCGCAGAACGGCAATGGACTCTGCGGGCAAAAACGCGCAGGAAATGCTCGATAGCCTGCGCCTGCAATATAACCGCGCGCGCCAAGGCGCTATCACTCAAGAAATCACAGAAATCGTCGCGGGTAGCGGCGAGTAAGCAAGGAGGGTTTTTATTATGGCAAATTCAATGCCGGGCAGAGTTTCGCAGGTCATGGGACCTGTTGTAGACGTTCACTTCCCCGAAGGTAGCCTGCCCGCAATAAATAACGCTTTAAAAATTCCGATAGATAAAAAAACGCTCACCGTAGAGGTGGCTCAGCATATAGGCAATAACACCGTGCGTTGCATCGCTATGGCGTCTACAGACGGTCTTAAGCGCGGCACGGCGGTTACAGACACGGGCAAGGCAATAAGCGTGCCCGTCGGCAGAGAAACCTTGGGCAGAATTTTCAACGTTCTCGGCGACATTGTAGATAACGGCGCCGAGGTAAAAACAGACGAGCGCTGGGATATTTACCGCCCCGCGCCTAAATATGAGGAGCTTTCCACGTCGACCGAAATACTAGAAACAGGCATAAAGGTCATCGACCTTATCTGCCCCTATTCCAAGGGCGGTAAAATAGGCCTTTTCGGCGGTGCGGGCGTTGGCAAAACCGTGCTTATTATGGAGCTTATAAACAATATTGCCAAACAGCACGGCGGCCTTTCCGTTTTCACGGGCGTTGGCGAACGCACGCGTGAAGGCAACGACCTTTATAACGAAATGAAAGATTCGGGCGTTCTTTCCAACACAACGCTCGTGTATGGGCAAATGAATGAGCCCCCGGGCGCGAGAATGAGGGTTGCCCTTTCGGGCCTTACCATGGCAGAATATTTCCGCGATAAAGAGGGGCAAGACGTGCTTCTGTTTATAGATAATATCTTCCGCTTTACTCAGGCGGGCAGCGAGGTTTCTGCGCTTCTCGGCCGTATGCCCTCTGCCGTTGGCTACCAGCCCACGCTGGCGAACGAAATGGGCGCTTTGCAGGAAAGAATTACTTCCACAAAGAAAGGCTCCATCACCTCCGTTCAGGCGGTATACGTGCCCGCAGACGACCTTACAGACCCTGCCCCCGCCACGACGTTTGCGCACCTGGACGCAACCACGGTTCTTTCGAGAAGCATTTCTTCGCAGGGCATTTACCCTGCGGTAGACCCGCTGGAATCCACAAGCCGAATACTCTCTGCGGAAATTCTCGGCAAGGAGCACTACCGCGTTGCGCGCGAGGTTCAGCGCGTGCTTCAGCGTTATAAAGAGCTTATGGATATCATCGCTATTATGGGTATGGATGAGCTTTCCGACGAAGATAAGCTGCTTGTTTCCCGCGCCAGAAAAATTCAGCGTTTCCTTTCCCAGCCCTTCGACGTTTCCGAAAAATTCACGGGTATTCCCGGCAAATATGTTCCGCTTGCCGAAACCATACGCGGCTTCCGCGAAATTCTCGAAGGCTTGCACGATGACCTTCCCGAATCTGCCTTCCTTTTCGTTGGCACAATAGACGAAGCTGTGGAAAAAGCGAAGAAAGCGTGAGCGCATGAACACATTCAAGCTTGTAATTTCCTCACCCGACGGAAACGTTTTCAGCGGCGATGTTCTAAGCATTTCCCTGCGCGGCATAGAGGGCGAGCTTGCCGTAATGGCGGGCCACATACCGTTTATAACGGTTATAAAGCCGTGCAATTACAGAATAGAAATGCCCGACGGCGAAGAAAAAACGGGGCATACCGAAGGTGGTATACTCACCGTTTCCAAGGAAAAAACGACTTATCTTTCGGGCAGAACCGAAATTTAAAAATAACGCGCGATAAGCACATTGATAGCAAAAAGGAAAGCGAAAGCTTTCCTTTTTGCTATGCCATAATCGTAGGGGCGTTCTGCGAACGCCCTCAACTTTATCGATAGTTTTCTACCGAAAAAGCCTTCTCCGGCGGAGAAGGCAAAGATAAAAGAACAGTTGGAAAGTAAAATGTCCAACTGTTTTTTTCTTTAATATGTATCGGTATCTT
>JAFTNI010000075.1 GCA_017451975.1 Clostridia bacterium | reverse complement strand
TGGAACAAAAACTAAGGCGCGATAGAAACATTGGTGATAACCTTCGCAAACTTCGAGATAAACACGATATTTCACAGGAAAAACTTTGCGCCGAATTGCAAAGGCGCGGTTGCGATATAGCGCGAAGCTGTTATGCAAAATATGAATCCGGAGAATTAAATGTGCGCATAAGCGTTTTGATAGAACTAAAGAAAATCTACGGCTGCACATATGAAGATTTCTTTGAGGGGTTGGATATAAATAGCCGGGAACGTGGCTGAGAAAAATTAGAAATTACATTAACTTTTGCCCTCTCACCGCTACCCAAAGGGGTGAGCCTAAAATCAGTTTATCGATAAACAAAAACAGATGCCCGAAGGCATCTGTTTTTTTAAAAAAAGTTTTCCATATGCAAAAACGCCCGAAAATCGGGCGTTTTTATATAAATTTTGCTTGGGATTAAATTTCTTCTGCAGAGGGGCTTTGGTAGCTGCCGAGGTTGCCGGGGGCGGGCACGCTTACGTTTTCTGTTGCAACTACTTCAAATTCATCGTAAACAGATGCCATTACGTCTACTGTTTTGCCGGGCTCTGTTTCAAGCGTCATGGAAATGTAATATGCAACGTAGCAGGAAACAAGCTTGCCTTCCTTCGAAATAGTAACGGAGATTTCGGGCGCGTAAATGAGAACGTTCGTGGTTGCGCTTTCACCCGCGAGAAGCTTCTTCGTATCTGCTATATGCTTTGCAAAGTAAAGCTCGAATGTCTGCTCGTCGGCATAGAGCAATATGCAGCGGTCGCCTGTGGCGCTGTCGAGGTAGATTTCGGAAAGCTCGCTTGTGGCGCTTTCAAGGTAAGCGAGAACTTCGTCGTTCGTGTCTGTTTCCTCGTTGCCGTAAAGCTCTTTATATTCGTCCTTCGTAAGCTTGAGCATCTGGCCGTTGGAGGAGATATAATAGAAGCCGTCTTTATAGTACATATCGGCTGTCATATCCGCCGTGCCTATGGTCATTTTCACCATTTCGCGCACAACGGGTGTTTCGCCCTTATAATCCTTGCCGTAGAATTTGCCCATCATTTCAACTTCCGTGGTTGCAAAGCCCATATCCATTTCAATGTAGGTGTAAAGCTCTGCTTCAAGGTCTTTTACCTCGCTGAATTTGTCGTATGCAAGCTTTGCAAACGTTTCGGCAAATCTATCTTTTGTTGTTTCAACGTAATCTTCAAGGGGCTTTGCGGGCGCTTCAACCGTTACTGCTTCGCCGATCTTTTCAAATTCCGTGTCAACGTCCATAGTGATCGTCATAATCTGGGAAAAGCCCTGCATGGAAGCCGTTACGGTAAGCTCGATAACAGAGGAATACTGCTTGAGGTTGCCGTTTTTATCTATAATTATCGTAACCGTTTCTTTGGGCGCGCTTACAGTTGTTGTAACGCCATCTTCATCCTCGCCCACAAGGCTTTCGGTAAGGTCGTCTACTATAGCAGAGAACATTACTGCTTCTTCAAGCGTATCTACGGAAATTTCCACAGAGCCATCGGGAAGTACATTTACGGAGTTTATGTAAGCGGCAGTGTTTGTGCTGCCTTTCTTTGCAGGCACTTCTGCAAGGAACATTTCGTAAGATTCCTTCCAGCCGAAGGCTTCTTCGCTTTCTGCCGTATTGGGAACCTTGCCGTAAAAGCCGTATTCGGAAACATAGTAGCTGCCGTTTGCGAAGTAAACCTCGGAAACCTCTGCTTCGCCCATTTCTATCATCGTGCACAATTCGCGCCAAACTGGAGTTTTATCAAGGCTCGATGCGGAAACCTCCGATTTAACGCTGTTTGTAACGGTCATTCCGCCGTAACCCATAGTCATGTTTACGTCCATAACCGCTTCAAAGGAGTTTGCCGCGAAAAAGCTTTCTATAGCTTTTTTAACAAGCGCTGCTGCCTCTATTTTCGTAGGAATAACGGGTTCGGAGGCTGTTGTCTGCGTGGTTTGCGTTGTGCTTGCAGTGGTTGTAGCCTGCGTGGTCTGTGTTGTTTGCGTGGTTCCTGTGTTGTTTGCTGAGCCTGTTGTGCTTGTAGTGCCGGAGGTGCTTGCATTCAAATCGGTGCAAGCGGCAAAGGAAAGCACGAGTGCTATGGCGATGAGAAGAGAAATAAGTTTTTTCATAATAAACATCCTTTACTGTAAAATAAATTGTTTGTAGCTTTCAAGGTCGCCGGGGGCGGTTGCTTCCGTGCCCGGGGTTATAAAGGAAGCCGCAAGGCTTACTTTAGCGGGGAATGAAAATTTTGCGCCGTTGATATTTACTATTACGTCGATATCGAACGAGAGAGTAAGGCTTTCTACAAAGCCTTCCGAGTCAAGCACAGCGTCAACGGTATTGTTTTTTACGTTGTAGTTCCATATTCCGTGCTCGCCCGCAATATGGCGGGCGGTTTTGCCGACGTATTCGCTGAAAATCATGGTAAATGCATCGTTATTCAGTATAAAGGTTACCGCGGCAAGCGAATTTTCGCCGCTATCGGCGCTCTTTATATCGGCAAAGATAATATGCTCGCGCCCGAAAACGGGAATTTTTTCGGCGCATCCCGTATAGCCGAAATTTTCTTCGAAGCTTTCTGCGCCGTATTTGCGCGCTCCGCTTTCATCAAGAACGTAATAGAAATTATCTTTGAAATATATGCTCGATGTTTTTTTGCCGTTTCTGCCCTCTATACTGTAAACCGAGCTTTCAAGCCAGGCGCCTTCTTCGCCCGAAACGCTCAGCTGCTTCTTTGAGGAAACATTTATGGGCGTATAGGAGCCGCCAAGCTCCTTACGCTTTATGGAAACGGTTTCTTCAATATCCTGCTTGCCGTTTTCGTTTGTGCGCGCGGCGAAAGAGGTGAAAAGCGCGTGCGGCACCTCGCTTCGCGAATTTACGGAAATAAAGCTTTCCGTGTTTTCGGGTGCTTTCGGGGTGTGCGCTTCGCCTATGCCGTTGAATTTAACGCTCGTGTTGATAATAACGTGCATTTTTTCTGCGTGCTCGCCTTCAAAGGAAAGGTCAAATTCCGCCAGGGTTATATATTCGCTCAGGCGGCTGTCGGCATCGAGCTTCACGTTTATATCAGCGCTTGTGGGTGCGAGCGTAAAGGTGCGGTTTGTCCTTTTTGCTATTTCCGCGGTAAGCGCCGCTTGGACTTCTGCAAGTATTGCGCCTGCGTCGCCGCCTTTTGCGCGGAGTGTGTGAATGTCGTAATCTTTATATGAAACCGAGCCTTCAAACGCTTTATCGGAAGCGAATTTTGGTATAACGGGGCGTATTATTTCCTTTGGGGAAGGGAAACTTTCACCATCGCTTGCGGGGATTTTCGCATCTATGCCGAACTGTGAAATATAGTAGTTTCTGCCTTCAAAATAAACCCTTGTGTCGAAAGTTTCAGAGTAATTTTCACCCGCTCTGCTTTCCATAAGAAAGCAGGGCTTTGCCGTGTTCATGCCGCTTGCCGTTATGTTCATGCGGTGGTATACATAATCTACGGTGTTTTTTTCGTTTTCCTCATATATGTAAACCTCTGCGCCAAGCAGCGCGGAAAAGCTTTCCAGCATGAGCGTATTATCTATACTTTCGTTTATTGCCTCCACGGCAGGGTGGAGAAACGTGGGCTTTTGCGGCTTCGCCGCAGACTCGGTTGTCGAGGTGGTAGATTCGGTTTTTGTGTATTCGGTGGTATTTTGCGCTATGGTGCCTTGCGGTGTGGCAGAGGTGGCGCCGCCGCCCCTGCACGAAACCGCCGCAAAAACAATGCAAAGCGCGCTTAAAATTGCCGTAAATCTTTTCATTGTTGGTTTCCTTGCTTAATTTTCTGCGCTTTCCTTTGAGCCTTCGCCTTCAGCAAGCTCGCGAAGGCTTGCCGTAAGGCCCGCGAGCGATTGAATTTCGCTTGGAATAATTATTTTCGTAGCCTTGCCGTCGGCTGCTTTTTCGAAAGCTTCAAGGCTCTTGAGCGCTATAAACTGCTTGGAGGGGTCTGCTTCGTTTATGAGGCGTATACCCTCTGCCGTCGCTTTCTGAATTGCGAGTATTGCCTCTGCTTCACCCTCGGATTGACGGATTTTAGATTCCTTTTCGGCTTCCGCAAGCAAGATCTGCTTTTGCTTTTCGGCTTCCGCGCCGAGAATAAGCGCCTGCTTTTTACCCTCTGCCGTGAGGATATCGGAGGCCTTTGTGCCTTCTGCTATAAGGATTTTTTCGCGGCGCTCGCGCTCTGCCTTCATTTGCTTTTCCATCGCATCCTGGATTTCCTTCGGGGGTATGATGTTTTTAAGCTCTACGCGGTTCACCTTTATGCCCCATGGGTCTGTGGCTTCGTCGAGCGTTGTGCGCATACGCGTGTTGATAAGGTCGCGCGAGGTGAGTGTGTTATCAAGCTCAAGCTCGCCTATGATGTTACGGAGTGTTGTTGCCGTAAGGTTTTCTATAGCAACCTTCGGGTGCTCTACACCGTATGTATAGAGCTTGCAATCTGTTATCTGGTAGAAAACAACCGTGTCTATACGCATTTTTACGTTATCCTTCGTAATAACGTCCTGTGGTGCGAAATCGGCTATTTTTTCCATAAGGGAAATTTTTGCTCTTATTTTATCGGTGAACGGCACCGTGAAGCTCACACCCGTGTGGAGCGTTTTGTGGTACCTGCCCAAGCGCTCTACCACATACGCCTGCGCCTGCGGCACTATTCTGATATTCGAAATTAAAATTGCTATTACGATAAGAATGAGGACTGCTATAATTACGATTACTACAGTGGGATCCATAATTTATACCTCTTTATTTTTAAATTTTTGCTTATTTTCTGCAAATAAGCTTTACGCCTTCAATAGAAATGACACTTACGATTTCGCCGGGCTCAAGCACCGTGCCGTCGGCACTGCGTGCGCTCCATAGCTGGCCGCGGACCTTTACAAGGCCTCGGTTTTCTATGTTGCACACCTGCTCTGTAACCACTGCCTGCTCACCTATAACGGTATCGGCGTTTGTTGGCGTGTGGCCCTTGCGATGCGTTTTTGCGAAAATTGTTTTGGAAAAGATGATGAACAGCGCGGAAAGTATTACAAATACGAGTACTTGCACCAATATAGGCACGTTGAAGAAAGCCAGCACGGTTGCCACCACGGCAGACGGCATGAACCAGATGGAAACGAGCGCCGCTGTGTTTACTTCTGCGAATATCGAAATTACTATCACCGCTATCCAAAAAAACGGCATATAATTCATAAAAAACCTCCTTTTTAAA
This sequence comes from Clostridia bacterium, assembly GCA_017451975.1. Lineage (GTDB taxonomy): Bacteria > Bacillota > Clostridia > Oscillospirales > CAG-272 > UMGS731. Next base: position 1,520 of record JAFTNI010000075.1, on the reverse strand, counting down.
ATTGATATATTCCGAATCCATATATAGAATAACATAATTTAAAGAACTTGTAAAGAGAGAGAAAGGGCAGAAAAAAGCGATTTTGGGCGTATTTGCCCGTTTTTCTGCGTTTATTCCGTTACAAGTATATGATTACAATGCCGTGCGGTGCTATGGTTCGTTTTTAGCCGTTCTATTATATAAGACGCAAAAAACGCGGCGGATTTTGCAAAAATTTTTATTGTTTACAAATTGTTCATAAACTTTTCTGCATTTTAAGTATACCATAATTTCTACACCGATTTAAAAACAGGGATAATTTGCCCGTTTTTGGGATAAATAGAAAGCCTGCTTGGAAGGGCTGGCTCTCATAAGGAAATTGATTTCTTCTTGTAGGGACCGGCGTCCCCGACGGTCCGCAAAGGCATAAAAAAGGCTCTCCCTTTGGAAGAGCTTTTGCGATGTAACCTCATTATAACACAAATCGGCAAAGAAAACAAGTTCTTTGCCGAAATTGCCGTGCTTCATTCTCTCTGCATTCTTAGCAGAGAGAATGAAGCATTTTTGTTTTTTGATATAGCAGCTATGCGCGGATTTATTCAACTGTTACGTTGCCGTCTTCGTCTACGGTGATTTTCATTCCCGTTTTTACGTATTCGAGAAATTCTTCGCCGAGCGAATCTATAACGGGCATTTTCGTGTGCTCACCCTCGAGCCAAACGTCTGCGAGTATTACGCCCGCGCCCGCAAGGGAATCGATGGGGTTGGAAAAGAGCATACAAGCGGGCTGTCTGCCCATAGAGCAAGCGCAGTAGAGCACCAGGCCGCCCGTGGTGGAGCCGATGGTTTGCGGCAGGCAAAGCGCCTTGCCCGCCATTTCGCGGCCGTAAAGGTCGGGGTTATTCTGGTCGCCGCAGGTTGCTTTTTTATCGCCAAACTGGAGCGCTTTCTGAAAAGATGCGAGCGTATTGAGTCCGCCGTGGGAAACGAGCGCCTCTGCCGTTGCCTTGCCGGGGGAAACAACTCTGCCTTTGAAAGTTTTCATTTTCATTTGCCTCCTTTTGTAATCTGAACGAGAATTTCATCGTCGGTATAGTAGCGCGCGGTGGTATATGTGCGCAGCTTATTGCTCGACGTAATTACGGGCATCTTGCCGCAGAGGGGGTTGTTCATATACATAAGCGGGCAGATGTATGAGGTTATAACGCCCGTGGCGCGAAGGCGCGCGGCGTAGGGTGTTTTTTCAAATTCTTCAAGCACCTTGGGTGCGGCTGTGAACACGGTGGGAATAACGACCTTCTTATTTCCTGCTTTTGCAAGCGCTATTTCAAGCTTATACGTCCAATCCTTGAGCTGCTGAAGGCTCATGTGGGGGCAACCCATAAAGCAAAGCTTGGGCGTTGAGTCTTTATTTTTCCAGATAACGGGGTAGCTTTTGTAAACGCGCTCCAGCTCTGCATCGTCGATAACGTAGGTTTTCGCGCCCTCGGCAATAAGGCTTTCGCCAAGCTCAAGCGCATCGGGCGTGAGGTTTTCTACGT
>JAFTNI010000007.1 GCA_017451975.1 Clostridia bacterium | reverse complement strand
TGGCACCGTCAGGTGACGGAGAGGGATGCGGTAAAAGCCCAAATTATATCAAAAACATATATTCTGGCGCTTGCCCTCTCACCGCTTCGCGGAGCTCCCCCATAGGGGCGAGCCTAAAATTAGTTTATCGACACACTCAAAACACTGCCTTTGGGCGGTGTTTTTTCGTTTTTTTCGTTATTATTGCAAAAGTGAAATTTTTAATTTAAAAGCGATGGTACACCTCATCCACCGCCGCGAGGCGGTCCCCCTTCCCCTAAAAAGAGGGGAAGGCAAGTTGAAACCGCCGCGAAATCGCGCTGAAAAGGGAACTGTTTTTTTATCCTAAAGGTGAACTAAAGATTTGTGCAAAATAAACACTATTATATTATAGTAGATTAAAAATTTTCATTTTTTTATGGCAAAAAAAGAAAATTTTTGCAAAATCTATTGACTGTAAGGTTAATTTTTGATAATATAAAATTACATTAAATAGTGTGCTTTCTTGGCGCTGGGAAAGCGCACGTTTAAGAGTTTTTTAATTCTAAAAAATCTAAAAATATTTAGAAAAGGAGAAAAAATTATGAAAAACAGAAAAAGCATACTTGTAGCTTTCCTTCTTTGCGCAACTCTTCTTGTTGGCGTAGGTTACGCTGCATTCACAGGCAACCTTATCATCAACGGTACTGCTACTTATACACATGACGGTTCTGAACTCGACGAAGATGTATTCTTCTCTGGTTACGAAAACCTCAAACACTGCAATGTTTCTTTCGCAGACCCCGATACAGCAACCTTGGAAGTAACATTTACTCCTGCTGATTCTCTCGATGGCGGTAAAACATGCGTAGCAACAGCTACACTTATCATTACAAACACGAGCACAACCACAGATGTTGAATTTGATGCTACGGCTCTTGAAAACATCGTTGTAAACAGTGCAGATACTACTACAAGCATTTTTGATGTTGAGGCTTCTTTGTCCAATACAACTCTCGCTGCTAATAGTACAATCAAGGTTGACGTTACTGTAACAGCTAACATCCAGGGTATTTCTGAAAGCAGAACTGGTACATTTGTTATCCAGCTTCCCGCAACAGAGGTTACAGGCTAATAACCTTCAAGCAATTATTTAAAGACCTAATTTAAAAAGGAGGGTAAGCATATGACAAGAGATAAGAAGATATTATATGCTTCATCTGTTGTGCTTGTGCTTGCCCTCCTCGGCGCGTTATTTCTTCCCGGCAATAACGGACGTGCAATTACAGCGCTTATACTTGCCGTTTTCGCTATTGCTATTTTCTTCCTCGTGAAAAAAAGACCGATTTTGTCTATCAACAAAAACGAAGTTCTTTTGATCATGCTTGCTATGGGCGCAGTGTGCCTCGTTGTTTATTATCTGACGGGTGTACACTTCGGCTTTTATAAATCGAGCACACCGCTTTCCATGGGTAACTTCTTTCGCTTTATTCTTCCTATTTCTGCAATAATCATCGCAATTGAGGTCATAAGATACGTGCTTTTGGCACAAAATGCGAAGCTTATGGGCGTTTTGGCTTTTGCCGCGGGCGCGCTTTCCGACGTGCTTGTTTTCTCGTCCATTCTGGATATAACAAACTTTAACCGCTTTATGGATGCTATGGGGCTTTACCTGCTCCCTGCTTTCACGGCGAACTTACTATATAACTACGTTTCCGGAAACTTCGGTTTTATGCCAAATATCGTATACCGCCTTATTATCACGTTATACACATACATATTGCCAATATACCCGCAAACGCCCGATGCGCTTTACTCCTTTGCAAAGCTTATTGTGCCGCTTTTCATATATCTTTTCATTAATGCGCTTTACTCTAAAACGAAGAACTATGAAAGCCACAAAAGCCAGGCGAAAACGTTTGTTGCTATGGGTCTATCGGCCATTATTATGATTTCAATTGTGTTGCTTATTTCGGGTGAATTCCAATACCGAGCGCTTATCATCGCCACGGAAAGTATGACGGGCGAGATAAACAAGGGCGACGCTATCGTCTATGAAGAATACGACGACCAATATATAAAAGAGCAGGACGTTGTTGTTTTCCTGCAAGATGACAACCGTATTGTTCACCGTGTTGTGCATATGGAGCGCATAGACGGACAAAACAGATATTATACCAAGGGCGACGCAAACGACGCTATGGACGCAGGCTATATCACAGACGCAGATATAGAGGGCGTTGTGCTTTTCAAGGTGCCGTACGTCGGCTACGCCAGCATCTGGCTTCGAGATGCATTTAAGAAGTAACCTGAACCGCGTTGCGGTGGATGAGGTTTTCCTTAATTATAATTCTATTTCAATAAAAATCTAACAGTAAAGGGGTGTTGATATGTCAGAGGCTGAAAAAAGGCGACGGTTTTATTATAGACAAAACAGAAACAAGTGGCTGAGAATCGGCGCACTGATTTTGGCGGGCGCAACGCTTATTACGGTAATATTCGCTGCTATATTCTTCAGCATGAATAAAAGCACGTTTATAGAATACACCGAAAAGGGCGACGTTGAATACAAGGTTTTCCTTAAAGATAACGGCATTTTCACAGAGGATTCGCTCGGTGAAGACAATATGTACGTTGCTTCGCTTATCGATAACGTGCTGATGACGTTTACATACGAGCTCCAGATGGAGCAGGAAGCCAAATACAGCTATTCCTACAGTGCAGACGCACTTATCGTGATTAAAGACAAAACCACGAAAAAGCTTATTTATAAAGGTAAGCTTTCCGCAGAGGAAGCCCCCCTTATAGACACAGACGAAATAACTCTTGAAAAACCGCAGCAGAAGCTTTCCATAAAGCAGCCCCTTATGGTAAACTACGGCAAGTACAACGCAAGAGCGAAGGATATACTCGAAGCACTTTCGCTTAAGGACGTTACCTGCACGCTCGAGGTTGCGATGGAAATAAGCGTAAGAGGCTCGGCAGACGGCCTTGAGCAGGATAAAGAAAACAGCTACAATTTCTCGCTCAATATGCCGCTTAACGCAGATAAGGTTTCTTTAGAGGTTAACTCCGCAATCCCCACGGGAGCGAACAAGCTTATTACGACAAACGAAAGCAAAGCAAGAGTTGTTATGCTTATAATAACGATAATTCTCTTCTTGCTCACGCTTCTTTTCGCGGGCGTGTTCGTAGCGTTCATATTCCTCACAAGAAATACGGATATCAACTATAACATCAAGGTTAAAAGAGTGGTTTCCAGCTATAAGAGCTACATTCAGAAAATTATCAATCCGTTCGACAGAACGGGCTACCAGCTGCTTGTTGTAGATACGTTCACGGAGCTTCTTGAAATCCGCGATACGATACAGTCCCCTATTCTTATGAACGAGAACGAGGATAAGACTTGCACAAGCTTTATGATTCCTACAAACACAAAGCTCCTTTACCTCTTTGAAATCAAAGTAGCAGACTACGATGAGATTTACAGAAAGGTAGAGGAAGGGGAAGAAACACCCATCACTACAGATGAGCTTCCCGAAATTATCGTAACAGACGAGCTTCCCGACATCACGGAAGACGGCGAAGAAAAAGAACTCGTGCTTCTTGAAGAAGCAGACGAAGAAGAGCTTGCAAAGGCGCTTGCAGAGCCCGACCTTCAGCTTTCCGAAATCGACTACGATGACGAAGACGACGGCGTGGAAGCAGAAGATGGCGTTGAAGTAATCGGCGTTGTTTGGCCCGAGCAGGAAAAACGCAGCAAGATCTACAGCTACGACCCGAACGGCGAGCAGGTTGCAGGCGGCGACACGGTTCTCGTACCGTCGAAAGACGAAACAACGGAGCTGGATATCATCCGCAAGGCAACAGTTGCGCGCGGCAACCACAAGGTTGACCCCGAAACCGTTACGCACCCGCTTATGAAGATAATAGGCGTGTTCAAGCGTAAGGCAGAGGCGGCGCTTATGCCGAAGGAAGAGCTTCTTGAAACCGAAGAAGAAAGAGAAGATGCTGTAAACGCGGAAGTATTTGACGAAGCAGAGGCAGCAGAAGAAATTCCCGAAATTACTGCAGAAAAAGCAGAGGAGGAAGAAGCCGAAGAAGTGGCTGAAAGCTAAAAATTAAACCGAAAGGAGGACGCATATATGACAAAATGGGGTAAAAGACTATTTTCCATAGCGTTCTCCTTTATGTTTTTGTTTATAAGCATAGGCTACGCGCAAATCGCCGATACGCTCGTGATAAACGGCGACTTATCGTACTATAAAGATTCACCGACGGATATTGTGGTAATTGCAGTATCGCCATACGGCAATTCCAATACGGCTACCAGCACAGAGGCGGGTTTCGTTTACGGTACAACAAACGTAAACACCGCACTCAAAGGTACGGCAGGGCAAAGCGTTACTTATAAAGTCACTTTAAAAAACTACAACGAGAATGCAGACTATGCTTTTAACAGAGTTGAATGCAAAGACATTTCTCTTACAGAAGGCAACCAATATTTTGAAAACGGACTCACAGTTTCTGTAAAAACGGCAGACGGCAAAGATGCGAACGGCGCGCAAATAAAAAGCGGAGAAACGCTGGAACTTTATGCTACGTATACAATAGGCGATGCGGCACCTCAGAATGAGGTCATTGCCACTATGCTTCATTACTCGTTTGCGGTAAACTTTTCTTCGCTTGGTGGATATATGCCTGCGGAAACACTTGCAAAGTTTGCTGAAATATTGAACGGTACAAAAGTGACATATACGGCAGATGAAGCCAATGCTTTGGTTGACGGCATCGGTAAAGCTAACCCGTTTACGGGCAAAGAAACCGTTACAACGGGCGATATTCTTGCTCATTTGTTAGATACACAAAGTTCCAGTTCGGGTGCATACGTTGGTAACGTATCGGGTAGTACTTCCGAGGAAACCATGGTTCTGGAAGAACTGTTTAACGGCGAATTGCAATTGGACGTATATGACCCCGATAAAAACGCAGTTGTAGAAAAAGATATGACTTGTATGGTCAAAGAAGAAGATGTTACTGGCGATGGCGCGGTTGACATGACTCTTTATCTTACAGCCGAGCAAATTAGCGGACAGTGTAATGCGGGCGGTTTGTTCAACAGCTTGGGCTGGTACAAAAATACATATATAAGCGTATATGCCGTTGTATTTACAAAAGTTGGCGACAAGTGGGTTCAATTGGGTGATATATATGAAGGTCAAGCATACCCGAATAACTATACGGAAAGAGGTGGCTTGTTCAGTGGTCCTGAAGCTAACTCCTTTAACACCGATACTTGGGTAAGTACGGCTAAAACATATACTGTTATAGATGCGTTGACAGGTAAATCTGGAAGTGGTTATGTTTCGGCATACAGCTATACAGTTGCTGCAAAACAAAAAATTTCCGCTTTGACAAGAGCCACAGATTCCACTGCTAACTCTACTTTGGCGAGCTTGCTTAGAACTGCAGATATAGTTTTGGCAAAAGGTAATATAACCGGTTCGGCTATAGATGATCTTACTGCGGTTAAGGCGGAAGTTATGTCTTACTTCGGCAGTGAAATAACGTCAGGTACCGGCGGTTCATATACGGTAGCATCAAGTGTTACGCGAGCCAGAATGGAACCTTATATAAAGGAGCTTCGCGGCGCGCTTAATCCATTTATAAATATTCTCTAAATCAAAAAAGCTGATGGTTTACCATCAGCTTTTTCTTTTTCACCTTATAATATCGGCGTATTCGAATTTTATGACGTTGGCAAGCTTTTCGGGCGGCAGCTCTATCTGAAAGCCGATTTTACCGCCGCTGAAGCATATCGTAGGGAAATCTGCCGCGGTTTTGTGCAAAACGGTGCGGAAAAATTTCTTCATGCCTATGGGCGAGCAACCGCCGTGGATATAGCCCGTGAGGGGCAAAAGCTCCTTGCTTTTTATCATTTCCACAGATTTTTCGCCAACGGCAGCGGCGGCTTTTTTGAGGTCAAGCTCCTCTGCCACGGGCACGAGGAAAACGTAGTGCGCGCCCGTTTTGCCCACGGTTACGAGAGTTTTAAAAACCTTTGCGGGGTCTTCGCCAAGCGCTTTTGCTACGTCTACGCCTGCGATAGCGCCTGTGTCGGCATAATAATGCTCTTTGAATTCAATTTTCATGCTTGCAAGCTTGCGCATTGCGTTCGTTTTTTCTGCCATTTTATACCTCCATAATTTCAATAAGCGCCCCTGTGTTTTCGGGGGAATATTCTATTTCTGCTGAATAGCGGCGTGCAAAATCGCACAAATCCTCAAAGGTGCATTCTCCCGACGATGCCTTTTTCGCCAGGCACAGCGCGCGTATTACTCTGAAACCGAGGTATGCGAAGCAGACTCTTGCGGCAAGCTCGGTATCGTCGAAAGCGCCCGCGGTGTGGCGGTATATGAAATAAATAAGCAGGTTTTCGAAAGCCGTATCATGCTCGCTTACGTCTCCGCCGAAACACGGCTCGCAAAGCGCACAGAGCGCCTTTTCCCATTCGGGGTCCATTATTTCAAGTCCGCGCAGTATATCTGCCCATTCACGGGGGCTTTTCTGCGGGAATTTTGCGCCTGCTATAGCGAGCATTTTTCGCGCGCGTTCATCAATCGGCATTTTTCTGTCTTGCAAAACCTCGAATATTTTTTCGCGCCAAGCGAAGAATTTTTTATCTCTTTGGGAGGTTTTTTCTTCGCCCCCATCGTCGTCAAGTAAAAATAACGAAAATTTTTCCTCCTGCGAAAGAATAATTCTCGCCGCTTCCTCGCAGGAAAGACCCAGCCCCACTTCCTCTCTGTCAGAAAAAAAGTTGTAGAAACGCGGATGCTCCGTGCAAATTTCGCTTATGAAATCTTCACCTTTTTCAAGTATAATATCGCAAAGCCCGCGCTCGTTTAAAAATGGGCAATGCCCGTTTTCGCGCATCTCGAAGCAAATGCCGTCTTCTTTTTCGCAGAGGTGTGCGCGCACAAGCCCGCCGAGCTTGCCGCCCATTTTTTCATATTTGCAGAGCGTATCGTTGTCTATGTAAACGTCCCAGCCGATGCAGCAGGAGTGGCGGCACTCGCCCGCTATACAGCGGAAATCTTTGTAGTAATTAGGTGCGTAGGTTTTCATTTTATTACCTCGGTTTGAGTTATATAAATATTGTACTGCTTTTCGGAGATTTTTGCAATCGGCAAAACAAATATTTTGCATATAAACGTGCGGTTAACACCGCAACAACCGATTGATAATTGTTTTTTTGAATTAAATAGAGTAGAATATAGGTGTAAGCTTACAGAACGTTTTGAAAGGAATTATATTTATGAACTTGAAACTTGGAAGTACAATTAAAAATTTGCGCCTTCATAACCGTTTCACTCAGGAACAAATGGCAACATACCTTGGGGTTACGCCGCAGGCGATTTCGCGCTGGGAAAGCGAAACCTGCTACCCTGATATAGAGCTTCTGCCTGCTATTGCCGCTTTTTTCTCTGTAAGCACAGATGTTTTGCTTGGCGTGAACCGCACGGAACGGGAAAAAAGGTTTATGGAAATTTATGATATCATAGACAGTCACAACGAAACGGGCGAGGCTACGGAAGATACCCTGCGAGAAGCGCACGAGTTTGCGGCGGAATTCCCCACCGATGAAAAAGTGCAGGAGCACCTTGCAGATACGATTTGCCGCATTTATATGTGGCTTCCCGAGGGGCAAAACAGAGATGCCCTGAAAGAAGCGGAGAAAATTTACCTTACGCTTATCGAAAACACCAAGGATGTGGATTTTCGCAACAAAATGCTGGAGGCGCTGATTGCGCTTTATGCGGTGGGGTATAAAGACGATTTCAAAGCGGAAGGTATGCTGGGAAAATTGCCGAGCATGAAATACAGCCGCGAGCGCGTGGCAAGCGAGCTTGCGGAAATGACGAGGGAAAAAGACGGATACAGGCAGGAATTTATAGAGATACTTACGGCGCACCTAGGCACGGCTCTTGAAAATTACATTATCGACGGTATAGCGAATACCCCCGATATGTGGGATAAGAAAATTGAGATGTTTGAATATGTCATAGGGCTTTACAAATTCGTGTTCGGCGAAAATTTGCTATATTATCATGCCGACGTGGCGGGGATATATCGCGTGATCGCAACATACAAGCTTTCGCAAAAAAAGTATGACGAGGCGCTTGATATGCTGGAAAAAATGTGCGAGCACATTTTGCTTGAAAACGCGGCGAAAAGCGGGGAAAAGTTCACTTCGTACTTTACGAGCCGCTTGGTTTACCCCGAACGAGGGAAGGATTTCAGCACGCTTATTGTTCACAATTGTGCATACTATACGCTAAACGGAAAATTGGCGCAAAAGAGGTACGACCCCATACGCGAAACAGAGCGGTTTAAAGCTATTGTAAGTAAGCTTGCAGAAATTGCGAAATGACAGCAAAAATGACTGCTTTGGGGCAGTCATTTTTGTGTGTCGATAAAATCATGTAAAATTAATATATGCCGTGGCAGTAAGCTTATTGACATTTTTCTTTCGGTGTGATAAATTATAGTTATGATAATTTTATTTTGGTAAATTTATCAAATAATAAATTATAATTTTGGAGGATTTACAAATGAACGAAACGTTTGAAACATCTGCGCTTGAAGCGACAACCCCTGTGAGTTTTTTGAAAAGCACTTTTACTTCCGGCAAAAAAATGCTTGTTATAGTTATCGCTTTTGCGGTTTCTCTTTTATCGGGGCTTATTGGGATTTTTGCAACGAGATTCAATATTATGGCTTACGTGTCAGAATTTCTCGGAGTAATCGAAGAAACGGGCGTGGCGCTTGACTCTTCGGTATTGGAGGCGATAGATGCGCTTGTTTCCGTTGCCAACGTAATTGATGCAATATTTATTTGCATAAGTGTTATTAATTTGGTTCCCGTCGCGCTTATGGCGGCAGGTGCTTTTCTTATCTATTACGGTGTTACAAAAGATGACTTCGCAAAAGCAACACTCGGCACGCTCCTTTTCCGCATACTTTTCATATATCAGATAGTAATGAACGCGCTCGGTATATGTGCAACCTTGCTTTGCGCCTTCATACTTGCCGCTGCTGTTGGCGAATTGGCCGTGCTCGTTTTTATTATTGCCATCATCGTTTGCGCACCCATGGTTCTTTCCGCGCTCTACTACGGCAAATTTGCAAAAATGCTCAAAGAGCTTGGCGTAACTATACGCACGAATATAAATACGCTCAAGGTTTCTTCCTACGTTACGGTTATTAACTGGATCTTCGCTGTTTGCGGCATAATTTCTGCAGTATCTTCCCTCGGCTCAAGCTTTATCGGCGGCCTTGGCGAGCTTCTTTCCGCTGTGGCGCTTATGTTTGTTGCTATGCTTTTCTCTGATTACAAAGAAGAATTCGGCGACCCCACGAGCGAAAACATCGAAGCGGCTAAAGAATGTAAATAAGTTAAACGAAAAAAATCGCGCCTTATGGCGCGATTTTTGTATAATAAAGAGGGCCGGCTTAAGAATGACACGCGGAGATGAGATTTGTATAACTTGACACAGTGGCGTGGCTATGGTACAATATTATAATAATTGTCAAGGTGGATGTTATGGAGAATTTAAAATATAACAGAGCTTTTAAGAAAGGCATAGTGGCGCTTATATTCTGCTTTTTGTTATTTGGCTCTTTGATTGCTTATTCTGTTGTTGCTAAAATTCAATACGATAATTTGGTATCGGGAATGAAACCTGTTGAAGCTACTGTAGTTGACATTGATTGGGTGACGCATTATAAAGGACCCAACGAGCAGGAAATTTATATTACATATGAGGTAAACGGAGAGGCTTATAATCGTGAGCTTGAAACTGATACGGTAGTATCGTTTTC
>JAFTNI010000074.1 GCA_017451975.1 Clostridia bacterium | reverse complement strand
AATGTTTTTTGTTTTGTTTAAATTTTTCTGAAAGCCCGGTTCACCTATTATCACATTAGATGAACCAAAACACAAATTTTGATATCTTTACTTTTCAAAATAACATTTCAAGGAAGCATTGTGCAAATTGCACAAGCGACGGCGATTTTTCGCCAAATAATAAAGGGTATCTGAAAAACAGATACCCTTGTTTGTTATAATAAAAAATTGCGAAAGTGAATGCAAAATTAATTGTTTAATATATTACCCGAAACCTTAGCGGGTTTGTAATTTTCTACAGTTTTTATTGTCAGAAGCTTTTTGAGAATTAACTTTATAAGCGTTTGCCTAATTTGTTCATCATTTCTCGTTTATGCTCCATCATGGAATGCACATATCTATTGAGAGTAACCGCGGAGTTTTTGTGCCCGAGTATTTCAGAAAGCGTTTTTACATCCATGCCGCATTCCAGCGCACGCGTGGCAAAAGTATGCCGCAAAGCATGAAACCCTTTGTGCGGAATTTTCAAACTACTGAGTAATGAAGAAAACGTTTTCTGGTAAGAGCGTACGGAGGGGACTCCGTTTTCGCCTCTGATAACGTTACCGCGTTTATTTTTTCTATACATAGCGCGCAAGTACGGCTTAAGCTGCCTTGGAAAAGGTATTGTTCTAACAGAAGAATCGGTTTTGGGTTTATCCGTAATGCGGCAATATTTTCCGCCGGGGCCAATACCGTCGTAACAAGTTTTGTTCACAGAGATCTCGCCTTTCAAGAGATCGATATCAGACCATTCCAAAGCGAGCAATTCACCTACACGAAGCCCTGTATAAAGCGAGAGCAAAATCCCAAATGTCTTTTCCCGATTATCGGAAAGGACTGCTTGTTCGATTTTCTTTTGTTCCGCACAGGTAAAGCAGGTGATGCGAGTTTCTGCTATTTTCGGGCGTTTTATTTTGTCCGCCACATAGTTTTTGCTTAAACCGACATTGTTTGCAGTTTCGAGTGATACCTGCAAAACGGTAATTATGGAATTTACTGAATTCGCCGATAACCCCCTTCCTGTTCTTACATTTCCGCCTTGTAAAAGCTGGGTAACAAACTTTTGAAGCAAAATAACGCTTATATCATCTATTTCAAATTCCCCCAGATGCGGAATGATGTGATTTCTTAATATCCCTTCGTACCGTATGTAAGTTTTTCTTTTCGAAGTGGATTTAACATAGTTTTCCAGCCATTCGTTCAACCAATCTTTGTACTTCATTTTTTCACCATCCTGAAATGATATGACCATTAGATGCAGAAACGCTCTGCAATTCTATCCGATATACTAACCATTATAAGACACAAAAAAAGAAGCCGCGCAAAAGCTGATGCTCGGCTTCCCTTGTTTATAAGGAAAGTTTTACATCACCTTCGCTATGATGAGTATTATTTAAAAGGCGATATTATTATACCATTTTCTTCAAGATTTTGCAAGTATATATGTGAGGTTATACGACATTATTTTTATAATTTTTTTCGCGGGAACAAGAAAAAATCGCCGCCGCTTGTGCAATTTGCACAACACTTCCTTGAAATGTTATTTTGAAAAGTAAAGATATCAAAATTTGTGTTTTGGTTCATCTAATGTGATAATAGGTGAACCGGGCTTTCAGAAAAATTTAAACAAAACAAAAAACATTTTAAGGAGAAAAACGATGAAAAACACAAACAAAAAAGGCTTTACTATCGTAGAGCTCGTAATCGTAATTGCGGTTATCGCAATTCTCGCTGCTGTTCTCATTCCTACTTTCGTAGGTCTTGTGAATAAGGCGAACCTTTCTGCAGACAAGGTTGCTATTAATACAATGAACAAGTACCTTGCTTCTGAAGAATGTGAGACAGTTGCAGATGCAATCAAGATTCTTGATGCAAAAGGTCTTACACTCAAAGACTACAAACCCCTTACAAAAGATCACTACTTCTATTTTGTAGATGGCAAAATCATTCTCGCCGACAAAAACAATGTTGTTGTATTCCCTGAAGGTTCTACAGCAGAAGGTCAGTGGATGTCTCTTTCCGGCGAAGTTCCTATGGACGCCAACTACACAGTTGAAAACGGTGAAACAACAATCACAAGCGGCGCACAGCTTGTTCACCTTATGGACACAGTTGCTAACGGTGGCCTTGCAGCAGAAAATGCACTTACAGTAAAACTTGACGGCAATATCGACCTTAAGGGTAGCGCTGTTAACTTCGGCAAAGTCACAAAAAACATCACTATTGATGGTAGCAATGCAACTCTCTCCGGTTTGAGAGCAGACAGCAATGCATTCGTTTCTACTCATGAAGGTGCAGACAAGGCATATGGCTTTAGCCTTTTCGGCTCCATTGATTCAGGTAAAACAGTAGTAGTAAAAGACCTCAATCTCTCTAATGTTGTTATTGAAGATACTGCAGACGGTCAGTCTGGTATGGCAGGTCTTATTGCAGGTGGTGTATATGGTAACCTTGAAGTTACAAATGTCACAATCGACAACTGCACTGTAGCTGGTGCCGACAAAGTAGGTTCTATTGTTGGTTATGTTAGCGGTTCCGTTAAACTCAACAACGTAAAAGTTACAAATACAAAGGTTTCTGGTGCAGCATTTGTTGCAAAAGCAATTGGTTACAAAACAAATGCTGGTACTGTTGTTATTGAAAACAGCACATTTGACGTTGAAGTTAGCATTAACGAAGCTAAATGGGCAGACGTTTGGTCAGATGCTAAAATTGAAGATCAATACACTCACACCAACGGCAACACATATCTCCCTTATGCTAGCAATACAACACTTTTCCCCCTTCTTACTAAAGACAACTATTGGATTGGAGCAGTACCAGAAGAATCGGAAAAGGTTACTATTAATGGTGTAGAATACGCTGTTAGAGTTTCTGCAAACTAATTTGAATTTACATCTTATCCCCGAGGCTTTCGCCTCGGGGTTTTCTTTCCAAAAACTTTTCCGGAACCTATTGCATTTTGCCTAAACCTATGGTATAATAAATATAGAAAAAGAGCACCGATGACGGTTGCTCCCTATAGTTTGGTTAGAAATTAACCGCCTACGATTGGAAGCCGAGGCGGTTATTTCTTTTT
>JAFTNI010000073.1 GCA_017451975.1 Clostridia bacterium | reverse complement strand
TACGTTGTTTTGTAGATATCGCCTTTTTCATACATCTTTTTGAAGATGCGCTGAATTGCCGCAACGTGGTAATCGTCCGTTGTGCGGATAAAGCGGTCGTAGCTGATGTTCATAAGCTTCCAAAGGTCTTTAACGCCTTTTTCGCCTTCTACTATATTGTCTACGAACTGCTGGGGTGTAACGCCTGCCTCTGCGGCCTTGTTTTCGATTTTCTGACCGTGCTCGTCCGTGCCCGTGAGGAACATTACCTCGTGGCCCGTAAGACGTTTGTAGCGCGCCATTGCATCTGTGGCAACAGTGCAGTAGCTGTGACCGATATGGAGCTTATCGCTGGGGTAATATATCGGTGTTGTGATGTAAAAAGTTTTCTTTTCCATAAATATTTTAAACCTCCGTGTGATAGGTAATTTATACTTTGTTAGACTTCCTCCCCGGGGGAGGCTTGGTGCGCGGTATTTTTGACCAAAGTTTCTTTGACACACATTTCTTTTCAAATAAAGGTGTGTTATTTTATCATAACAGCGTTGTAAATTTCGCTTTTTGCCACTCCGCGGTCGCGCGCGGTTGCTTTTATGGCATCGTTTTTGCTCATGCCTTCGGCGGCATAATGCTCAACGTGCTCTTCTATGCTCATATCTGCCCAGAAAGCGCGGGAGAGCAGCTCTTCTTTCGAAGCGCCTTCCATTATGAGCACGTATTCGCCGCGCGGCTCGCGCTCTGCGTAGTAGGAAACGGCTTCTGCTATAGTGGTGCGTATAACTTCCTCGTTTATTTTCGTAAGCTCGCGGCAGAGCGAAATTTTTCTGTCGCCAAAGGCGGCAAGAAGGTCATCCAGCGTGCGGCGGAGCTTATGGGGCGCTTCATAGAAAATAACGGTGCGTTTTTCGTCTTTCAGCGCGTCGAGCGCTTCGCGGCGCTCGCCCTTGCCTGTGGGAAGGAAGCCCTCGAAAACAAACTTGCCTGTGAAAAGGCCGGACATTGCAAGCGCGGAAACCGCCGCGCAAGGGCCGGGAACAACGGAAACGCGCACACCGCGCTCGGCGCAGAGGCGCACGATATCCTCTCCCGGGTCGCTTATAGCGGGCATACCCGCGTCTGTTATAAGGGCGCACGCCTCGCCCGTTTCTATAATACGGGAAACTATAACCTCGCCGCGCTCGCGCTTGTTATGCTCAAAATAGCTTATAAGCGGCTTTTTTATGCCGTAGTAGGCAAGCAGCTTGCCGCTTGCGCGTGTGTCCTCCGCGGCTATGAAGTCCACCTCGGAAAGCACCTTCAGCGCTCGCTCGGAAATATCCGAAAGGTTGCCTATAGGCGTGCCCACAAGGTAGAGCGTTCGCTTTTCAGTTACGTTTTTTTCTTCTGTTGGTATAATTCTTTCAGGGCTTTTTATAGAACTCATTGAAATCACCGTGCTTGTAAATATATTTCATTTCTTCCGTGTAGTTATCATCGGAAAAGCTTGTGTTATCTTTGTATATAATAAGGGGGCGCGTGCAGAAAATTCCGTCGGCTCCGCCTTTTTTAGCTTCCATCAAAAGTATGCTCGGCGCGTGGCCCGCAGTGGGGTAAACCAGCGTCATTCGCTTGGGCTCGAGCTTTGAGTTTTTCATTGCAGCCACGAGCGCGGGCAGCCTATCGGGCGTGTATACCACGGTAAACGTGCCGCCGTGCTTGAGCAGCCTTCCCGCCGCAAAAGCAAAATCGTCTATCGTGCCGAAAACCTCGTGGCGCGAAGCGGCATCAGCATTGTTTTCGGAAATTTTGCCCGAATTCACGCGCATATATGGCGGGTTTGCAAAAACGAGGTCATACCTGCCGTTATGCTCTGCGGGAATTTCGCGGATATCTGTGCAAATAACGCCTATTTTCTCGGCAAAGCCGTTTTCTTCGACGTTTTTCGCCGCAAGCGCGGCGATTTTCTCCTGAACCTCGAAGGCGGTTATGCGGTTCAGTTTTCCTCTTGCGGCAAGCAAAAGCGAAATTACTCCGCTTCCCGCGCCGAATTCGGCGGCGAAGCTCTTGGGCTGTTTTTTTATGTATGCCGAAAGCAAATATGCATCTGTGCCGAAGGCGAGCGAGCCTTCGTTCTGGTAAATTGAAAGGTTATCGTTGATTTTTTCGGGTGCGCTCACTCGGTTTTCCCCCTGTTCTGGCGGAATATTTCGAAAGCTATTATAGAGGAGGCGCTCGCCGCGGAAAGCGCGGCGCGAAATTCGCGCCCGTAATCAAGCATAACCGTTTTATCGCAAAGCTTATGGAAAGCGGCGGAAATACCGCGCTTTTCACCACCGACAACGAGCAGAACGGGGAAGCGTATTTCCGTATCGTAAACGGAAACGGCATCTTCTGTTTTATCTGCCGCAACTATGGTGTAGCCATTTTGCTTGAAGGCTTGCGCAATTTCCTCGGGCTCGCCCCAGGAAAGCGGAAGCATTTCCGAAGCGCCCGCAGATGCACGGCAAACAACGCCGGCCGCGCTCATCCAGTTGCGCTTTTCAAGCACAATGCCGTCTACCCCCGCCGCGTAAAGCGAGCGCAGTGCGTAGCCGAAATTATACGGGTCTTCTATCCCTTGCAAAAAGACATAGAAGCCGCCCGTCTTTATTTCCGTTTCGGTAATGTTTTTTATAGTTCTGTCGCTCGTGTAGGCGAGCAAGCCGCCATGGCTTGCGCCTATTGCAAGAGCGTCTATTTCCTCTGCTGTAGTAAATTCTATTGCAAAGCCTTGCTCCTCTGCTTTTGCGCGCAGAAAGCCAAGCTCGCGGAATTTTGCGCGCGCTTTGGCTTTGTCAAAAAGAATTTTTTCTATTTTTCTGTCGTTTACCCCTGCCTCTGCGCCGGCAAAAACGGCGCGCACGGAGGTTATGCCTTCCATAATGGAGGAGGGGGCAAATTTTTCTGCTTCTTTCGTGGGCATATCTGTTCCTTTTTCGTTGCCTATAAGGTAAGTTATTTTCCCTTTTGGGAAGGTGTTTTGCTCGCTTTCCTTTTGCGCGTTTGCCGTTTGCTCAAGGAAAATTAAAAGGCACACGGCGAAAAGCGCCAGAAGCGAGAGAAGTTTTTTCATATTTTATCGTCCTTTCAAATATAATGTAAGCGGTTAATTAAATTATACCGCCGCATATTTGAAAAAACGGTCGCATTATGCGGTTATTTTTTAATTTTAGCTTTTGTTTCGGGCTTGGTAAGTGCGCGCTGAACCTTTGCGTTATGCTGGCGCGCTTTTTTTGCCGTTACGGCGTATTTTTTTATGGTTTTGCGGAGGGTGAGCCTTTCCTTGAAGGGGATTTTTTTGCCCTTTGCAAGCGATTTCAACTTTACTATTGCGGGGGAAAGGGAATAAACCTCTGCCATTTCATCGGAGAAAAGAACTTTATCGGAGGAAAAAATTATAATGTTGTAAATAGGGGGCGTGGCTATTTTTTCGCGCTCGAAGATTTTCGTAAGAGCAATTATGTTTTTTTCGTTGGAAAGAACGGGGTTTTCGAAATCGATTTCCCTGCGCTCGCCGTTTTGCAGGCGCACGCTCTGGTGCCACGTGGGCGAGCTGCCGCCGAATATCTGCCCACGCATGCTTTCAACGTGAACAACGGCTATGCAGGAGGGAAGAATAACTATATTGTCTACCTTGCCGTAGAGCGTATATTTGCCTTCGCGGGAGGGCAGCCACATGTTAGGAAGCACGGAAAACTCACCGAAATGGGAAAGGAGCAGCACGCTGGTTGCCTCCTTGCTTGCTTCTGTTTTATTCGCCATTATTTTTTTGCGCGCGGCAAGCGAGCTGAGCTTTACCGCCAGCTTCCATAAACAAAAAGACACTATAACAAATACTATGCACATTATAAACGGGATGAGTTTTTCCACGGCCATGTTCCTTTCACATAAATATACATATTAATATATTACCACAAATACATTTATTTGTAAACAAAAAAAGCGAAAATTACATCAAAATAGATTAAAAAAATAATATATAATTGAAAAAATTATAATTCAAAATTAAGCACACACTTGATTTTTTGTATATATTGTGGTAATATATATATTTAGTACAATTGATTAAGGAGGAAAACTTTGATAAATTTTTTGGCTAAAATTTTTATTCGCAATAAGGGCGACACAGCCTCGCCATACGTGCGCGCCGCATACGGCACGCTTTGCGGTACGATTGGAATATTTTTCAATATACTTCTTTTTGCTATAAAGTTTATAGCAGGGCTTATAAGCGGCGCTATTTCCGTTATGGCAGATGCTTTCAATAACCTTACAGATGCAGGATCTTCCGTTATAACTCTCATAGGCTTTCGTATGTCAGGGCAGAAGCCC
>JAFTNI010000072.1 GCA_017451975.1 Clostridia bacterium | reverse complement strand
GTAAAAACACCGATGCTTGAAACATATGAAATGGATTTCAACTATCCCTACTATGAACCGAAGGAAATGCTGCTTGTACATCTTGAAAAAGATGTTTTCAAGCCGTTATATAAAAATGAGAGGTTTATTAGGTTGATGGAAAAGATCAATGCTTTGGAAGAATAAATAGTAAAAACAAAAATGCCGTTTCTTTTTGGAACGGCATTTTGATTTATATTTATTTCGCTTCGTTTTTAAGGTTTCTGTTCATAAGTTTATACATAGCTTCTTCGGGGGTGCAGCCATTGTGAATAATATCGTAAACTGCTGTAGTAATGGGCATTTCAACTTCGTATTTCTTTGAAAGCTCCATAGCCGCCTCGAGCGCGTGGTAGCCTTCAACTACCATTCCGATTTCTTTAGAGGCTTCTTCGTATGTTTTGCCTTTTCCTATAAGCTCGCCGCAGCGGTTGTTACGGCTATGAACGGAGGTGCAGGTTACTATAAGGTCACCAATGCCCGCAAGGCCCATAAACGTTTCGCGGGGACAGCCGAGCGCCGTGCCTATGCGCGTCATTTCGGCTATACCGCGTGTCATAAGCATAGCCTTCGTGTTATCGCCCAGGCCCATACCGCGCAGTATACCTGCTGCTATAGCTATGATGTTTTTAAGCGCGCCACAAAGCTCTACGCCAAGGACATCTGTGTTCATATATGCTCGCATACAGGAGTTGGAAAATGCTTCGGCAATTTTCTGGGCAACAGTTTCGTCTGCGCAAGCCGCAACTATAGATGTGGGTATGCCTGCGGCAACTTCTTCGGCGTGTGTCGGGCCCGAAAGCGCCACCACGCTGTATTTTAGGCCGCTCCTTGCGGCGGAAACTTCGTCATCTATAATTTCGGTCATTGTTTTAAGTGTGCCTTTTTCAATGCCCTTGGAGGCGCTGGAGATGATAACACCTTCTTCAAGGTAGGGCGCGGAAAGCTTTGCCGTTACGCGCATAAAGGCAGAGGGAACAACGTAGATTATAAATTCTGCCCCACGGCACGCTTCGGGAAGCTCCTTGGTGTATTTAATGGCTTCAGGAAGAACTACCCCTGGTAAGTTTTTATGCTTACCTGTGGCGCGCAAATCGTCTATTTCCTGGGGGAGAGCAGACCACACTGTAACGTCGTGGTTGTTTTTCACAAGCAGAGAGGCGAGCGCCATGCCCCATGTGCCTGCGCCGAGTATTCCTATTTTCATTAAGAGCACCTTCTTTATTTATTTTGAAAATGCCGTTCCAAAAGGGGAACGGCATTTTTTGTTGATTTAGAACAAGCCTGAGATAACGCCGTTGTCATCAACATCGATACGCTCTGCCGCGGGCGCTTTGGGAAGGCCGGGCATTGTCATAATATCGCCTGTGAGAACAACTATGAAGCCTGCGCCTGCGGAAATTTTCACATTTTTGATAGTAACTGTGAAATCTTCGGGTGCACCGAGCTTCTTCGCATCGTCAGAGAAGCTGTATTGCGTTTTTGCCATACAAACGGGGAGGTTTGCAAAGCCAAGCTCTGTGAGCTTATCTATCTGCTTTTTAGCCGCGGGAAGCACGGAAATATCCTTGCCGCGGTAAACTCTTTTTACTATTGCGCGGATTTTATCTTCAATGCTGCCTTCAAGCTCGTATGCAAAACGGAAATCATTTTCTTTTTCGCAAAGCTTAACAACTTCTTCTGCAAGCTCTACGCCGCCTTCGCCACCGTTTGCGTGAACCGTGGAAAGAACAGTGTTAACGCCGAGCTCGCGGCATTTTTCGATAACGAGGTTTATTTCAGCATCTGTATCTGTGGGGAATTTGTTAACTGCAACAACGGCGGGAAGACCGTAAACCTCTTTGATATTCGCAACGTGGCGAAGGAGGTTGGGAAGGCCCTTTTCGAGCGCTTTGAGATTTTCTGCCGCGAGGTCTGTTTTTGCAACACCGCCGTGCATCTTGAGCGCGCGTATGGTTGCAACGATAACAACCGCAGAGGGCGTAAGTCCCGCATATCTGCATTTGATATCGAGGAATTTTTCAGCGCCGAGGTCTGCGCCGAAGCCTGCTTCGGTGATAGCGTAATCGCCGAGCTTCATTGCCATTTTTGTAGCCATAACAGAGTTACAGCCGTGAGCGATATTGGCAAAGGGGCCACCGTGAACAAGCGCGGGCGTGCCCTCAAGCGTTTGAACAAGGTTGGGTTTTATAGCGTCTTTAAGAAGAGCTGCCATAGCGCCTGCTGCCTTGAGGTCGCCTGCGGTTACGGGCTTTTCATCGTAGGTATAGCCTACGATAATGCTTGCGAGGCGTTCCTTGAGGTTTTTAAGAGAAGTGGAAAGGCAGAGAATAGCCATGATTTCGGAAGCAACCGTGATATCGTAGGAGTCCTCACGGGGTGTGCCGTTCACTCTGCCGCCAAGACCGTCTACAACGAAGCGGAGCTGGCGGTCGTTCATGTCTACACATCTGTGCCATGTGATTCTGCCGGGGTCTATGCCGAGCGCGTTGCCCTGGTAGATATGGTTATCTATCATAGCTGCGAGAAGGTTGTTTGCAGCGCCGATTGCGTGGAAGTCGCCTGTGAAGTGGAGGTTGATATCTTCCATAGGAACTACCTGAGCGTAGCCGCCGCCTGCCGCGCCGCCCTTAATGCCGAAAACGGGGCCGAGAGATGGCTCGCGGAGCGCAACAACAACGTTTTTGCCTATTTTACGAAGACCGTCGGCAAGGCCGATTGTCGTGGTTGTTTTTCCTTCGCCTGCAGGTGTGGGGGTTATAGCTGTTACAAGCACGAGCTTACCTTCCTTCTGCTCGCTTTCAGCGAGCAGGGAAAGGTCGATTTTGGATTTATATCTGCCGTAATATTCAAGGTATTTTTCGTCGATGCCGGCTGTTTTCGCGATTTCGGAAATATGCTGCATTTCGACGGATTGTGCAATTTCAATATCAGTTTTCATGGAATTCTCCCAAATTATTTGAAGTATTTAACTGCGGAACGGAACATACCCATTTCGAATACGCCGTCTACGTTTTTGTAAAGACCTGCGCCGATACGCTCGGAGTGGCCCATTTTACCGAATACACGACCATCGGGAGAGGTGATACCTTCTACCGCGCCGATAGAGTTGTTGGGGTTAAAGAGTATATTGCTTGTGGGCGCGCCTTCAAGGTCAACATACTGTGTTGCGATCTGACCGTTTTCTGCAAGCTTGGCAAGAAGTGCGGGGTCGCAGAGGAAGCGGCCTTCGCCGTGAGAAATCGGCACTGTGTAGATATCGCCAACATTCGTTTCAGCAAGCCAAGGAGATTTGTTGGATGCAATACGCGTACGAACAAGCCTGGACTGGTGGCGCGCGATAGAGTTGAATGTAAGCGTGGGGCAAGTTTCATCTGTATCTATAATCTTGCCGTAGGGAACAAGACCGAGCTTTATAAGAGCCTGGAAACCGTTGCAAACGCCGCACATAAGGCCATCGCGCTTTTCAAGAAGCTCTGTAACTGCTTCTTTAACAGCTGCGTTTCTGAAGAACGCCGTGATGAACTTACCGCTACCATCGGGCTCGTCGCCGCCGGAGAAGCCGCCGGGAACGAAAATAATCTGCGAATCTTTAACCTTAGCCGCGAATTCGTCTACGGAAGCAGCAATCGTGTCTGCCGTGAGGTTGCGAACAACGAAGAGCTCTGCGTTTGCGCCTGCATCTTCAAGCACGCGAGCTGTATCGTATTCACAGTTTGTGCCGGGGAATATCGGAATAAGAACTGTGGGCTTTGCAACCTTTACTGCAGGAGCTACGCGCGTTTCTGCGCTATAGGAGTATGCCGTAAGGGGTGTTTTATCTTCTTTTGCATTTGTTGCAAAAACGGGTTCAAGCTTATTTTCGTAGATGGAGAGAAGCTCGCAGAGCGAAAGCTTTTCGTCGCCCTTTGTAATAGCCTTTTCTTCCGTCGTAGTGCCGAGGAGAATTGCGCCTTCGGGAACTGTGCCGTCTGCCATTTCAAGCACGAATGCACCGTAGTTGTAGCCCCAGAGGTCTTCTGCGGAAACGTCTGCATAAGCGAAGCCGAGCTTATTACCGAAGCACATTTTCATAACTGCTTCTGCTACACCGCCGTATGTGGGTGTGTAAGCGGCAACTGCTTTGCCTGTGGATGTAAGCGCGTGAACCTTTTCGTAGAGAGCGAGGAGAGAAGCGGCATCGGGAACGTTCTTTTCCGTATACTCGGGTTTAAGGAGATATACGTTATGGCCTGCACCCTTGAATTCGGGAGAAACGATGTTCTGAACCTTTTCGGGTGTGATAGCAAAGGAAACGAGCGTGGGGGGGACGTCGAGCTGGTCGAAGGAGCCGCTCATAGAGTCTTTACCGCCGATTGCGGCAATACCGAGGTCGAGCTGAGCTTCGAGCGCACCGAGAAGTGCTGCAAAGGGCTTGCCCCAGCGAGCGCCTTCATTACGCGGTTTTTCGAAGTATTCCTGGAAGGTGAGGTAAACGTCCTCGTATTTTGCACCCGTTGCAACAAGCTTGGAGGCAGATTCCACAACAGCGAGGTAAGCGCCGTGGTAGGGGCTCTTTTCGGAAATAAAGGGGTTGTAGCCGTATGCCATTACAGAGCAATCGTCTGTGTGGCCGTGTTCTACGGAAACCTTATGAACCATCGCCTGAATAGGCGTGAGCTGATGCTTGCCGCCGAAGGGCATAAGTACTGTGCCCGCGCCGATGGTGGAGTCGAAGCGTTCGGAAAGACCGCGTTTGGAGCAAACGTTGAGGTCGCCTGCGAGCGCTTTATATTTTTCTGAAAAATCGCCTGCCGTGTCTTTTGCGAAAGCTTCGGGAGCCACGGGAGCAATTTTCGTGTGCTTTTCAGCACCGTTGGAGTTAAGGAACTCGCGAGAGATATTTACTATTGTTTTGCCGTTCCATGTCATTGTAAGTCTGGGTTCGGCTGTAACCTTTGCAACAACTGTTGCTTCAAGGTTTTCTTTGGCTGCGAGAGCAAGGAATTTTTCAACGTCTTTGGGTTCAACGGCAACAGCCATTCTTTCCTGAGATTCGCTTATTGCGAGCTCTGTGCCGTCAAGACCTTCGTATTTTTTGGGAACTGCGTTGAGGTCTATAGCAAGACCGTCTGCAATTTCACCGATAGCAACGGAAACACCGCCCGCGCCGAAGTCGTTACATCTCTTGATAAGAAGGGAAGCTTCGGGGTTGCGGAAGAGGCGCTGTAGCTTGCGTTCTTCGGGGGCATTACCTTTCTGAATCTCTGCGCCGCACGTTTCAAGGGATGTTGCCGTATGAGATTTGGATGAGCCTGTAGCACCGCCGCAGCCGTCGCGGCCTGTTCTGCCGCCGAGGAGTATTACAACGTCGCCGGGGTCGGGGCATTCGCGGCGAACATTTGCCTGGGGAGCCGCACCAACAACCGCGCCGATTTCCATGCGTTTTGCCGCATAGCCGGGGTGATAAATTTCGTCTACCTCGCCGGTAGCAAGGCCTATCTGGTTACCGTAGGATGAGTAACCTGCAGCCGCCGTCTGAACGATGGTTCTCTGGGGGAGCTTGCCGGGCATTGTTTCTTCTGTGGGAACAAGCGGGTTTGCCGCGCCCGTTACACGCATAGCGCCGTAAACGTACGCACGGCCGGAAAGCGGGTCGCGGATAGCGCCGCCTATGCAGGTAGCCGCACCGCCGAAAGGCTCGATTTCCGTGGGGTGGTTGTGCGTTTCGTTTTTGAAAAGGAGAAGCCATTTTTCGGTTTTGCCGTCGATGGTAACGTCCATTTTAACCGTGCAGGCATTTATTTCTTCGGATTCATCGAGTTTATCGAGCTTGCCCGCTTTTTTGAGGTATTTAGCGGCAATCGTGCCGATATCCATAAGGTTCTGGGGCTTTGTTCTGCCGAGCGCTTCGCGCGTTGCGAGGTAACGTTTGTATGCCGCTTCGAGAAGCTCGTCTTCAAACTTAACTTCATCTATAGTTGTAAGGAAGGTTGTGTGTCTGCAATGGTCGGACCAATATGTGTCTATCATACGGATTTCCGTGATAGTGGGGTCGCGCTGTTCTGTTCTGAAGTAATCCTGGCAGAACTTGATATCGTCAATATCCATTGCAAGACCGTAGTTTTTAACGAAAGCGGCAAGGCCTGCTTCGTCAAGCTCGAGGAAACCATCGAGTGTTGCAACCTCTGTGGGAATATCGCAATTGAGCGCGAGTGTCGCGGGCTTTTCTGCCGTTGCTTCGCGTGCTTCAACAGGGTTTATAACGTGTTTTTTGATTTTTGCAAGGTCGTATGCTGTGAGCGCACCTTCAAGAACGTAAACCTTTGCCGTGCGAACAGTGGGGCGGTCGCCCTTGGAAATTATCTGTATGCACTGCGCAGCAGAATCTGCACGCATATCGAACTGACCGGGGAGATATTCCGTATAGAAAACAGTGTCTGTTTCACCGGCGGAAAGCTCGGATGTTGTAATATCGAGCTGAGGTTCGGAAAATACGGTTTTGCAAGCATAGCTGAAAAGCTCTTCCGTAATATTTTCAACGTCGTATCTGTTGAGAATTCGAACACCCGTAACGGTTTCTATTTTCAAAAGATTTCTGATTTCGGAAAGAAGGGAAGCGGCTTCGTTTGCAAGCTCTGCCTTCTTTTCGACGAATATTCTGTAAACCATTATTTATTTCCCTCCATAAGAATTTTCATAGCTCTAGCGCCGATATCGCGGCGGTAGAAAGCATTTTCAAATTTAACTTTTTCGGCACCTGCATAAGCTTTTTTCAGTGCTTCCTCAAGCGTTGCCGCCGTGGAAGAAATGCCAAGCACGCGTCCGCCCGAGTTTACGAGCTTGCCGCCCTCAAGCTTTGCACCGGCAACGTAAATTTCCGTATCTGCAAGACCTTCGGGAAGCGTTATTTCATAGCCCTTTTCGTAGTGCTGGGGGTATCCCGCAGAAGCCACTACAACGCAAGCCGCAGCGCCGCTTGAAAATTTAACGTCATCTTCAGAAAGCTCGCCTTTAGACGTTTTTATCATAATATCGAGAAGATCGGATTCAAGAAGGGGGAGAACAACCTGTGTTTCGGGGTCACCGAAGCGGCAGTTGTATTCTATAACCTTGGGGCCGTCCTTCGTAACCATAAGGCCAAAGTAGAGGCAGCCGCGGAAGGTTCTGCCTTCTGCGTTCATAGCGTTTATTGTGGGAAGGAAGATTTCCTTCATGCAACGCTCTGCAACGTCTGCCGTATAAACGGGGTTGGGGGCAATCGTGCCCATGCCGCCTGTGTTGAGGCCTTTATCGCCGTCAAGTGCGCGCTTGTGATCCATAGAAGAAACCATGGGAACAACGATATTGCCGTCTGTAAAGGAAAGTACGGAAACTTCGGGCCCTTCAAGGAACTCCTCGATAACGATGCGGGAGCCGCTTTCGCCGAACATTTTATCTTCCATCATGGAATGAACCGCGTCTATAGCTTCTTCGCGCGTCATAGCAATAACAACGCCTTTACCGAGCGCAAGACCGTCTGCTTTGATAACCGTGGGTATGGGGGCTGTTTCAAGGTAAGCAATCGCTTTTTCCATATCCTCGAAAACCTCGTATGCCGCCGTGGGAATACCGTATTTCTTCATAAGATTTTTAGAAAAGATTTTGCTTCCTTCTATTATAGCCGCGTTCTTCTTGGGGCCGAACGCGGGAATGCCTACTTCTTCAAGCGCGTCTACTGCGCCGAGAACAAGCGGGTCATCGGGTGCTACAACGGCAAAATCAATGGCGTTGTTTTTTGCAAAATCAACTATACCGGCAATGTCCGTTGCGGCAATATTTACACATTCCGCATCTGCGGCGATACCGCCGTTGCCGGGGAGAGCGTAAATTTTACCCGCATTTTTACTCTTTTTGAGCTTTTTGATGATTGTGTGCTCGCGGCCGCCGCCGCCTACAACCATTATATTCATATTATGTGAACTCCTTCAAGTTAATATTTAAGCCTGGCTTTTGAAAATCTTTGCGCGGAAGCACCGCGCAAAGATAAAAACGCTTTGATTAATGATGGAAAAGACGCATTCCCGTGAATGCCATAGCGATATCGTATTTATCGCAGCATTCTATAACGAGGTCGTCACGCTTGGAGCCGCCAGGCTCTGCACTGTAGGAAACGCCGCTTTTCTTTGCTCTTTCGATGTTATCGGAGAAGGGGAAGAACGCATCGCTTCCGAGCGCAACGCCCGTGATTGTGGAAAGGTAAGCCTCTGCTTCTTCAGCCGTAAGGGGCTCGGGGCGTGTTGTGAAGTATTTCTGCCAAATGCCTTCTGCGCAAACGTCCTCTTCGTTTTT
>JAFTNI010000071.1 GCA_017451975.1 Clostridia bacterium | reverse complement strand
GCAAACGACTGTTATGGGGTGTCACCTCTATAAGCTCGTCGTCTGCGATGAATTCAATCGCTTCCTCAAGGCTCATAACCCTCGGGGGAACAAGGCGAAGCGCTTCGTCTGCACCCGTAGAACGGATAGCCGTGAGGTGTTTTTCCTTACATACGTTAACAGCAATATCGCCCATTTTCGGGTTTTCGCCAACGATCATGCCTTCATATACAGGGCACTGGCTGCTGATAAACATAACGCCTCTATCCTGGGAGTTGAACACACCGTAGGATGTGGAAACGCCTGCTTCACTTGCAACGAGAGAGCCTGTGAATCTTCTCGTTATCTCGCCGCGGTAGGGCTCGTAGCTATCGAATACGGAGCTGATAATGCCCTCGCCGTGTGTATCTGTCATAAATTCGCTTCTGTAACCGAAGAGGCAACGTGTGGGTATGCGGAACTGGAGGTGCATACGGTCGCCGCGAGGTGTCATATTGATAAGGTCGCCCTTGCGCGCGCCGAGCTTTTCCATAACCGTGCCGCAGTAATCCTGGGGAACTTCAACTTCAACGTTTTCTATAGGCTCGCAGGTTCTGCCGTCTATTTCCTTGTAGAGTACGCGGGGCGTGCTTACGCAAAGCTCGTAACCTTCGCGGCGCATATTCTCAACGAGAATAGAAAGGTGCATTTCACCGCGGCCGGAAACTATGAAGGAGTCTGTCGTGTCGCCGTCTTCAACTCTAAGGGAAACGTCCTTGAGAAGCTCTTTGTAAAGTCTTTCGCGGAGCTGGCGGGAGGTTACGAATTTACCGTCCTGGCCTGCAAAGGGGCTATCGTTAACGGAGAACGTCATTTCCATGGTGGGTTCGCCAACTTTAACGAATTCAAGGGGTTCTACGCAATCCGTCGCCGTGATCGTATCGCCGATAGAGATGTTTTCTGCGCCGGAGAAACAGATGATATCGCCCATCTTCGCTTCTGTCACGGGAACGCGGCGCAAGCCGTCGATCTGGCTGATGCTTACGATTTTCGTTTTAGTGGGCGCCATATCGGGCTTGTGGTAGTTGCAGATCATAGCATCCTGGTTCTGTTTGATAGAGCCGCGCTCAATTCTGCCTATACCGATTCTGCCAACGTAGTCGTTGTAGTCGATAGAGGAAACGAGCATCTGAAGGGGGCCTTCATCGTCGCCTTCGGGTGCGGGAATGTATTCGAGGATTGTATCAAAGAGGGGCTGAAGGTCTACACCGGGTTCATCGGGAGAAATAGACGCCGTACCCGCTCTGCCCGAGCACCAAAGTGTGGGGGAATCGAACTGCTCGTCTGTTGCGCCGAGGTCGAGAAGAAGCTCGAGAACTTCGTCGCCTACTTCGTCAAGACGTGCGTCGGGTTTATCTATTTTGTTAACTACAACGATAACGGGGTGGTTAAGGGAAAGTGCCTTCTGAAGCACGAAACGTGTCTGGGGCATAGGGCCTTCTGCAGCGTCAACGAGAAGGATAACGCCGTTTACCATTTTAAGTATACGTTCAACCTCGCCGCCGAAGTCTGCGTGTCCGGGAGTGTCGATGATGTTGATTTTTACGCCTTTGTAATGAATGGCTGTGTTTTTAGCCATGATAGTGATAACGCTTTAGCTTTAGATAGCGTTGTAGTCCATAAATCTGTCTTAAACAGCCTGGTTTTCGCGGTATAT
>JAFTNI010000006.1 GCA_017451975.1 Clostridia bacterium | reverse complement strand
GTCCCGAACGATGCGCGATACCACCTTCGCTACACCTCGAAATGGTAAAAATATTCGATTTTTTTGTAAGTGGTCAAACATGTGGTCAGACCGAAGATTTGATGATTTTTCGGCATTCGGGAGAGCCGAAAAAGTCAGTGGTTTCAAGTGTTTTCGGCACTTTCCGAAAAATCTACGCCGAGAACGGTGATGGTGTCCCGAAACTGGCGCGCTACCAGCTGCGCTACACCTCGATATTAACCGCATTTGTTGCAATGCGGTTGTTATTATAACATATTATATTCTGTTTGTCAATGATTTTTGCAAAATCTTTTTTGCGAAAATCAAAGATAATGCGGCTCAGCCGTCCAGCTTTCGCCGTCCCACTCGAAAAACAGCTCGCTGTATTTGCCATCGAAAAACATGGGCAGGTAATGCTCGAAATTGGGCGAAAGCCTGCCCGAGCTTTCAAGCTCTGCGCGCGTCATCCATTTAACGCTTCCCTCCACGGTCTTTTCTGTTATAACACCGTAGAAATCGTTCGTTTTATAAAGGAATTCGAGGTATGTTTCGCCGCCGCGCTTGTTTGCCCAGTGCACAACGCCGCAGGGCACGAGCTTTTTAACGTCGAGCCCCGTTTCCTCCTTCGCTTCGCGCACGGCAGAAGCAAGGAAAGATTCGCCCCATTCAACGTGGCCGCCCGGGAAGGTGAGCCCCGCCCAGGAGGAGGCAACGCGGTCCAGCACAAGCACCTTGCCCGTGCTTTTGTTCTCTATCATTATCATATTGACAATTTCGGTTCTGGTTTTTCTCATTTGCGCTCTCCACTCGCTTGTAATCCGTTTTGCGGGGGGCGGGCGAACACAGTTCGCCCCTACGTTTCCCTCTGTTTATTTTTCACAGGTTGCCGTTTTCGCCACAGCAAACGTCTTTGCCCTTTACGGAAGTTCTTTTGCCTACTTTTCTTTCAAGAAAAGTACGGTTATCTTGTTTTTTCTGCGTTTTCGCGCACTGCTTTTTCTGTGAACGCTTCAAGGCTCATCGTTTCTGTGCTGCCGTTTCTTGCGCGAACGGAAACGTCGCCTGTTTCGGCTTCTTTTTCGCCAACTATAAGCATATAGGGCACCTTGGAAAGCTGAGCTTCACGGATTTTGAAGCCGATTTTTTCGTTTCTGTAGTCAACCTCTGCGCGAAGGCCCGCAGACGTGAGCGCCGCGCCAACCTTTTCGGCATAATCGTTGTACGTTTCGGAAACGGGAAGAACTTTAACCTGCGTGGGCGCAAGCCAAAGCGGGAACGCGCCTGCATACTTCTCTATAAGAAGCGCGAGCGTGCGCTCGTAGCAGCCAAGCGACGTGCGGTGAATGATGTAGGGCAGCTTCTGCTGGTTATCTTTATCTGTGTAGTACATACCGAATTTCGCGGCGAGAAGCATATCTATCTGAATTGTAACGATGGTATCTTCTTTTCCGTACACGTTCTTGCACTGGATATCGAGCTTCGGGCCGTAGAAAGCGGCTTCATCGATGCCGATTTCGTACTTAACTTCGAGCTTATCGAGAATTTCTTTCATAATTCCCTGCGCTTCTGCCCACTGCTCGGGTGTGCCTTCGTATTTAGCGGTGTTGTTGGGGTCCCACTGAGAGAAGCGGAACGTGCAATCTTCAAGAAGGCCTACCGTATCGAGGCAGTACTTCGCAAGCTCAAGGCAGCCCTTGAACTCTTCTTCGAGCTGGTCGGGGCGAAGAACGAGGTGACCCTCGGAAATTGTGAACTGACGCACGCGGATAAGGCCGTGCATTTCGCCGCTATCCTCGTTGCGGAAAAGCGTAGATGTTTCGCCAAGGCGCATGGGGAGCTCGCGGTAGGAGCGCTTTTTGTTGAGGTACGCCTGGTACTGGAAGGGGCAAGTCATGGGGCGGAGCGCAAAGCACTCTTTCGTTTCGTCGTAGGGGTCGCCGAGAATGAACATACCGTCGAGGTAATGGTCCCAGTGGCCGGAAATTTTATAGAGCTCGCGCTTTGCCATAAGGGGTGTTTTCGTG
The DNA here is from genome assembly GCA_017451975.1 of Clostridia bacterium. Taxonomy (GTDB): domain Bacteria; phylum Bacillota; class Clostridia; order Oscillospirales; family CAG-272; genus UMGS731. Next base: position 4,709 of record JAFTNI010000006.1, on the reverse strand, counting down.
CGGACGTAGCCGCGGCGCGCTTCTTCGTCCTCTACCCATCTCTGGAGCGTCTGCATAACCGTTACGCCCTTGGGAAGGATAATGGGCAAGCCCTGGCCGATGCTATCTACCGTTGTGAAGAGCTCAAGCTCGCGGCCGAGCTTATTGTGGTCGCGCTTCTTTGCTTCCTCGAGCATAGCGAGGTGAGCCTGGAGCTGGTCTTTTGCGGGGAATGCAACGCCGTAAACGCGCTGAAGCATCTTATTCTTGGAATCTCCCTCCCAATATGCGCCCGTGCACTGTGTGAGCTTAAACGCTTTTACAGCGCCCGTGGAAAAGAGGTGGGGGCCTGCGCAGAGGTCGGTAAACTCGCCCTGCTTATAGAAGGAAATGTCGGCGCCCTCGGGCACTCTTGCAATAAGCGCAACCTTATAGGGCTCGCCCTTTTCCTCCATGAATTTAACTGCCTGCTCGCGCGGGAGCGTATAGCGCTCGAGCTTGAGGTTTTCTTTTACTATTTTCTTCATTTCCGCTTCTATTTTCGTAAGAATTTCGGGCGTGAAGGAAACCTCGCTGTCGAAGTCGTAGTAGAAGCCGTTATCTACCGCCGGCCCTATTGTAAGCTTCGTTTCGGGGTAGAGGCGTTTAACCGCCTGAGCAAGAATGTGGCTTGCCGTGTGCCAGAAAACCTTCTTGCCGTCTGTCTGCGCGAAGGTGAGAAGTTCTACTTCAGCATCCTCGGTAAGCGTGAGCGTAAGCTCGCAAACCTCGCCGCCTACGCGGGCGCAAAGCACCTCGCGGGAAATAAGCCCTGCCGCCTGCGCCGCTTCATAAACGGTAACGGGGGCTTCAAAAGTGAATTTGTTTTCACCGAAAGAAATAACCATATATTTATTCTCCTTTGTTTAATTTACGTTGCTCAGGGTGGATTTTTGTGCTTTTTCGGGAGGAGCAAGCCTCTCCCCTACCTTTTTAGAAAATCAAAAAACACCTCAAAAGGGCGTAAAACGCCTTTTGAGGTGCGGTATGCACGGTTCCACTCAAAATTTTAACTCATTTTTGCGCTGTAACGGGCGCACGCGGCGCGCCATTTCCTGCGCGCGGCTGGCAAGCGGTACTTTCGCGCCCCCATACGTAAGGGCTTCCACCAAAATGCCCTTTTCTCTTGCCGCGGAAAACGCAAAGCTTGTCTTGCTTCGTTGCTTTGTAAATATGATATCACTTCTTTCGGGCATTGTCAAGCGGGAATTTGAATTTTGCCAAAATTTACACCGCGGAATAATGAAAATTATTTTTGCGGAACGCGAAAAATAAGCGTGCATTTTTATAATTTCACCTTTGCAATTAAAATCAAGGAGAAGCTTATGAAGAAAATTCTTGCTATATTTTTCGCGCTTGTTCTCGTGTGCGCGCTTTTCGCCTGCGGCAAAAGCAAAAAAACTACCGCGCCCATAACAACGCCCACCACTTCTACGCAAAACACCACCACGCGCAAAAGCGAAATGACAACCTCAGGCTCGCGTTCCACCACAGGCACGGTAAATTCCCACCCGACGGAAACGGGCGGCACCACCGCCTCGGAAAGCTCTCAAAACGGCACCCTTCCCGGCAGCACGGCGTCTTCCACCGTTGTGGGCACGGCGCCCGGCGGCAGCACAAGCGTAAGGTAATCACGCTTGCTCAATTTCCTGTGTTATAAAAAATGCAGTCACAAAAGTGACTGCATTTTTTATTGGCTTTATGAGCCTTTGTATTCTTTAACGAGGTTCTGGTATCTTACGAGAGCCTGAGCCTGGCTGAACTTAGAGCTGTAAACCTTGAGGTCAACAACGGAAAGGTCCTGAGCGCTTGCGCCAACAGTGCCTTCGCCATAGTTAGCACCGATAGCAAATTTGTTATTTTCTGTCTGAGTATAGCCGGAGGATTTGAGCACCGTGCGTTCGCCGTTTACATAGATTGCAAAGAGAGCGCCGCTGGAATAGTACGTTGCGATAACGTGAACGAGCTCGTTTGCAGAAGTTGCGTTTCTTGCAACAACTGTCTTGAATTCTTTAGAGAATTTGTTTGTGAAGGCGGGAGCGCCGTTTTCTTCGTAAATACCGAAGCCCTTAGCATTGTAGCCGCTGAAGATATCCTGCTTGCCGGCTTTGGAACGGTTAACGTAGAGAATTTCTACGGAATATTCCTTCTTGAAGAGGTCGGCTACTTTGCCGGAGAACGTTACTTCGCCGTAGCCGTTGCCCTTGATGTTGATGCCTGTGAGGGTTTTCGTTGTGCCCGCAAACGTATAGGAGCCTTCGGCAACCGTAGCATTGCCCTTAAGCGTCACCGTTGCAGCGCCCTTTGTGTCTGTAGCGGCAGCGCCGTTGAAGTCGATATCAACGAAAGCTTCGGGGAGCGTTACATTGCTCGTATCGAGCACAGGAGCATACTTCTTAACGACAGTATCGCTCGCAGCACCCCAGTAGTCGTATGCGATGAGGCAGATGTCGTAGCTTACACCGCGGGAGAAGCCGTATGTCATGCGTACGTCATATTCTGCTTTCATATCGGAAACTTTGCCGTGGCGGTAGTAGTCTGTAAGAATCTTGTGGGATTCAACAACTTCGCCCTTTTCCTTTACTTCGAGAAGGTAGTGGTGGATAAGGTCATCGTCTGTACCTGCGAGGAACTTAACTGCAACGTCGAGGTTATCTGCTGCATTATCGTCGGAGTTATCTGTTATTGTGATAGCGTCTTTGGAAAGCTCGGGAGCCGCGTTTTTGTCTGCACGGTTCTTGCTGTATTTTTCAAGGTGAGAGCCGTCTGCTTTAGGTGTTTCGATAACGAAGGGCTCTTTGATCGTAGTACCGTTCTGGAAGTCCATACGAACAAATCTTACGTTGCCGTCGCCGTCAACCTGAACGAGGTAACCGGAGGAAACCTGGTTCTTATCGTTCATTGTAGTAGCGGAAGCCATGTTATCGTAGCCGCCGTTTTCAATAGCCATGTACTGAACGGAGCCGCAGCCGAGAGATGTGAACTCTGTCTGCATAATGGAGCGTTCGTCGTTAAGCGGGAAGTGGAGATGACCGCCGAATGTTACAACCTGGGGGTATTTGTCGAGAACTGCATCGAGATCCTTCGTGTACCAGTAGATACCGCTTGTAAGAAGGTCAGAGCCGTATACCGTGCCGTAAAGCATGGGGTGTGTAACAACGAAAACGTACTGGTTGGGGTTAGCTTCAGTAATAGCCTTAAGCTCTGCATCGAGCCATGCTTTCGTTTCGTCGAAGTATTTTGCACCCGTATCGTCTGCGCCTTCGCAGCTGTACGTGATGGGTTCGAGGAAGAGGAAGTGGTAGTTACCTATAACAGCATGGCGGCTGCCGTGTGCAGCGTCGCTGCACGCAACGTCATATTTCGTGTGAACTTCTCTGTTGCCCATTGTGTTGAGGAACACTTCAAGGTTGCCGGGGATACCGGGTGTTCTCTGGAAGTCGTGGTCGTGGTTACCGAGAGCGTAAACCATGGGAACTGTGGGAACTTCGCCGAAAACAGATTCATAAACGCCCTTGAGGCCTGTGATTTCAGCCTTCTTTGTTGCAAGGTTAGCGTCGTCTGTAGCCGTGGAAGAACCGTAAGAGTCTGTAAGGTCGCCTGCTACAACAACGGCGTCAAGGCCTTTGTCTGTGTAGAGGAGCGCAGCTTCCTTAAGCTGGTTGAGCGCGTTTTTAACTCTGTTGGGGTTTGTGGGTGTGTGAATGTCGGAAACAGCCGCGAACTGAAGAACGATGTCTTCTTCGTTAAAGCCCTCGGAATCGGGAGCGATAAGGGGGTTCGCCGTTGTACCCGTCGTGCCTGTCGTACCCGTCGTGCCGGTAGTACCCGTTGTGGCAGTTGTGCCCGTCGTGGCAGAAGTGCCTGTTGTAACGGTGGTAGCAGTTGTGTTGGTTGTTTCTTTTGTGCCTGTCGTCGTGCTACTGTCACCGCACGCGCAGATGCCAAACATCATTGTAGCTGCAAGCATAAGTGATATCACCTTTTTCATCTGAATTTTTCTCCTTGTTTAATTTATTTTTAAGGAAACCGCCGTTCCCTTTAAAAATCGGTTGTTACTTTATTCGAAAACTCTGGCGCCCGATGCATAAACGGTTTTAACCTCTGCTTCGGTAAGCGCGCCCTTGTAGAATTTTATATCGAGAACCATAAGGTCGTTCGCGGAGAAATCGCATTTATTTTCAAGCCCCGCGGTAGAGGAAGGGTCTGCACCGATATAAAATACGTTTGCCATATTGAAGCCTTCATATGCTTCCGTTTTGTTTGCGGAAGTGAAGGCACCCGCCGCGCTATCCGAGGAAACGAGCTTGCCGTTTACATATATAGCGTTGCGTTTTGTTTCCGCATTGTAAACACCTACAACGTGAACGAACTCATCTTGCGAAGCCACAGCCGCATATACGCTGGAATATTCGTTTTCCGCAGTGTGCCCCGTTATAAAGTACGGTGCACCGCTTGCGCTTTCCGCTATTCCCCAGCCGGAGCGCTTTGCATCGCCGCTGATGGATTCCGTAGAGCAAACTATGCCTCTGTTTGCTCCCGTTGTAGAGTTGTCGAGGTAGAATACCTCTATACTGAAGCCGCCGTTTTCGGCGACAAAAGCATCGAATTCCGCGTTGTTTTCAAATTCAGAAAACACGCCCTTTACCCACGTGCCTTCGCTCTTTATGCAAAGCACGGGCAAAGCCTTT
>JAFTNI010000070.1 GCA_017451975.1 Clostridia bacterium | reverse complement strand
TGCAGTCCATAAGGCCTGCACCTGTCTGTTTTTTGAGGTCGCCAACCATTTTTGCATTGATGTTTGCCATTTTAAGTTTCCTCCTGGTTATTAAATAATCTTTATAACTTAATACCGAAATTATTCAGCGTCTGTTTTAGCAGTTTCGATATCGCTTGTAGCTTCAACAACTACGTTGCTTTCTTCAGCAGCAACGTTCTGTTCGCCCTGGTTGCCTTCGATAACAGCATCTGCGAGTACAGAAGAGATGAGCTTGATTGCGCGGATAGCGTCGTCGTTACCGGGGATGATGTAGTCTGCATCGTCGGGGTCGCAGTTTGTATCTACGATTGCAACAACGGGAATACCGAGCTTCTTAGCTTCGAGAACAGCGTTGTGTTCTTTCTTGGGGTCAACTATGAAAATAGCATCGGGAAGACCGGGCATTTCTTTGATACCGCCGAGGTTCTTCTGGAGGTCTGCCATTTCTTTTTCGAGAACAGCAACTTCTTTCTTGGGAAGAAGAGCGAATGTGCCGTTTTCTTTCATAGCTTCGAGAGATTCAAGACGGTTGATGCTGTTTTTGATTGTTTTGTAGTTTGTGAGCATACCGCCGAGCCAACGAACGTTTACATAGTACATGCCGCAACGTTCTGCTTCTTCTTTAACTGCATCTGCAGCCTGTTTCTTTGTACCTACGAAGAGGAGCTTGCCGCCGTTTGCAGCGAGTTCGCGAACGAACATATAAGCTTCGTCTACTTTGCCAACTGTTTTCTGAAGGTCGATGATGTAGATACCGTTTCTTTCTGTGAAGATGTATTCAGCCATCTTAGGGTTCCATCTTCTTGTGTGGTGACCGAAGTGTACACCGGCTTCGAGCAACTGTTTGATTGTGATTACTGACATTTTGTTTCTCCTTTTGGTTTTTCCGCCACGCGAAAAAGTCAGACGCAAGACTGTTTTGGCAGCACCTTTTGCGTTTTTCCCGTGTGTGGATTTTTAAATTAAATATTTTATTCTGTGGATATAATACCACTACAGTCCCATATATAATATCATAAACAAAACCAAAATGCAATAGTTTTTTTGCATTTTTTTAATATTTTTTAAATTTTTCTTCGCGTTTTTTCTCCCCTGCTCCAAGGCGCGAGTAAATTTCCGTGCCGACGTTCACAAGCACAGCGTCTTTGCCGAAGCAATTCACCTTTTCCCAGGGTATAACAAGCTCCTCGCACTTGCCGAAGCCCAGAAGCCTCCCCTCGAAAAGCACGATAAGCGCGCATATTCTGCCGCCGCACGGGTCTATTTCCAGGTCGTTCACATAGCCAAGCCTTTTGCCGTCGCATATATTTATAACGTCCTTATCGCGAAGCGAGCTGAAGCATTCCCTGCCCATAAAAGCCTCCCGTAAAAAATTTATTCATATTCAATATATGAAAGCATATTGAAAAAAATTCGCGTTTGCGGTAAAATCAATATAGAAATTTATTTACGAGGTAATGAAAGAATGAGAAATATTTACGAAAACGACCTTCGCGAAATGCTGCTTGAGCATGGCGCAGACCTTGTGGGCTTTTCCTGCGTGCGAGAGGAGCTGCCCGAGGAGCTTAAAATCTACCCCTACGCCGTAACCATCGTGCGCAAGCTTGCCAAAGCCGTAACGAACACGATACAGGGCGCGCCCACAATGATATACTTCCAGCACTACAGAATGACGAACACTAAGCTCGACCTGCTGGCGCTCGACGCGGTTTCATTTATAGAAAAGCAAGGCTACCTTGCCCTGCCAATCGCCGCTTCGCAAAGCACGCCCGACGATAAAGAGGCATACAAGGGTGTGTTCCCCCATAAAACGGGCGCAGTTAAGGCGGGCCTTGGCTTCATAGGAAAAAGCGGCGTGCTTATAACAGAGGAATACGGCTCATTCGTGCGCCTTGCAACGGTGCTTACGGATATGCCGCTTGAGCCCTCCGGCACTGTTCAAATGTCAAAATGCGGTGCCTGCACTATTTGCCGCGACGCCTGCCCTGCGGGAGCCATTACGGGTAAGGAATACGTGCCCGGCGATGCACGCAGCGAAATTTTCGATGCAAAAAAATGCTCCGAGCATATGAAAACGTACAAGCACATCGGCCGCGGTGCCGTTTGCGGTATCTGCATGAGCGTTTGCCCTTATAACAAAAAATAATTTCGTAAAAAATAAATTATTACGGAATTTCAGACTGTCGAAAAAGTAATTTGAGCCTCTCACTCTGGGAGAGGTGGCACCGTTAGGTGACGGAGAGGGCTATGCTAAAAACTCGAAATTGCATCAAAAGTTCGCATTTTTGATATTTGCCCTCTCACCGCTGCGCGGAGCTCCCCCATAGGGGTGAGCCTAAAGTTAGTTTATCGACACGCTCTAATTCCGTAAAAAATAAATTTTCACGGAATTTCTGACAGGTTTTCTGAAATTTTACGGCTTATAGTTTATAGAAGAACTTTTCGAAAGGAAAACCCTATGGAAACAAAAACCCAAAAACTAACCCCCTCGGTTATGCCCGATAACGACATAATCGAACTCTATTGGAAGCGCGATGAAAGAGCAATAACGGAAACAGATACCAAATACCACCGTTATCTTTTCCGCGTAGCAAGCAACATTCTTCAAGACAGCCAGGACTGTGAGGAATCGCTGAACGATACCTATTTCATCACATGGAAGAAAATTCCCCCTTCCAAGCCAACCGCATTTCAAACCTTTCTCTCCAAAATCACGCGCGACGTGTCTATCGACAAATATCGAAAAAACACCGCCGAAAAGCGCATCCCCTCGGAGCTGACGGCTTCGCTCGATGAGCTTGACGACTGCCTTGCCTTTGAGGCATCGGCAGAAGAATCATTTATTGTAAATCAGCTCAGCGTGATTTTGAATTCGTACCTGCGCGAGCTTTCCCGGAAAGAAGCATTTATTTTCGTTTCTCGTTATTATTATACCGATAGCATAGAAAGTATAGCGAAAATGCTATAACTACCGTCTATATGGGCAGCGGTGTAAGCTTGGTAGGCGACCCCATGTACACAACCTACGAGCACTACAACTGGCGTGACATACGCCGTACTCAAGGACGGCAGCAGGGTTAAAATATCCGAATAAATTTCATAAAAACGGTCTATCTCAAAAAACAAGATTTTTGAGATAGACCGTTTTTGATCTCTGTAGCAAAAGCTTTTCTAACAAAGTTGGAACTTGCAGACGCAAAGAGAGAGTCTACGGCAAAAAGCCTTCCTCCGCAACGCCGTCTATGTTCGGATAATTTTTATAGTTGGTTTCAAGAAAGCTTTTTATCTTTTCATAAAGCCCATGCGATTTGCCAGGGAATTTTTTCAGCGTGATTCTTGTAAATCCCCTTGCGTTCACGGTGTCGTAGCCCGCCGAAATAAATTTATGCTTCATCTTGTATTCGCCTTTTCCAAAGCCGCTTTCGGTTATCGAAACGCCGTATTTCTTTCCCTCTGCAAGGCTTTCCACGCTCACGTCCCCGAAGCAAGCGCACATCTTGCGGTGCGCCCCGCCGCGGGCGTTGCTTTCCGCCCAATTTGCCATGAGCGCAGGAAGGTCGGTATTTCCGTCGAAGCTTCTGCCATATACCGTATATTTGCCGTTTATCGAAGTATGCATGAAAATTTTCCAGCGCATATCCGAAAAGCACGCCAAAACCTCCAAAAACGCTTTCAAGCCCTCTGCAACGTCGCCGCATTTTTCTTCTTCCGCCACGGTGAAATATCTGCAGGCGGCACTTTCCTTTTCCCTTACCACCTGAAATTTAATTTTGCTTTCGCTAAAATTTTCTTTATAATATTTAAGCGCGGCTTTTCTAAGCTCATATACTTTTTCTATTTGATAAAATCTTTCGTCAAACGATTCAAAATCGTCCCCGCCCTCGTCTATATAGTCGCAAAGGTCCAGAATAAACGGGGTTATCACCTCATGCGAAAGATGCTCCGCGCAGGTGCGCAGGTCGGGGTAAGCTTTTCCGCTTGAATTATCAAGATATTGCTCCGCGCCGCCGTTGTTCACCTCGTCGGCAAAAAGCGAAAGAACGTAATATACGTAAAGATTTTTCGGCAGCTCGGAAAGCCTGCCCTCATCCTCCAGCATCGAAATATAAGCGTACATCTCCTCCCCGTAAATAAAATTTTCGGGGTTTTTCAAAAGCTTTACCGTGATTTCCTTTTTCATTTGCGCCTCTCCCTTCTCCTTTTTATTTCATTATAACGCAAAATCGGCGGAGAAGCAATTCCTTTCCGCCGATTTTGCATAAAATTCGGGTTTATTTAATTACACCGTAAGCTTATTTCCGTCGTAATCCACGGTTATCGTGTCGCCTGCGGCAACTCCGCCTCCTATAATTTTGCGCGCTATAAGCGTTTCCACTTGGGATTGCAAATATCTCTTAAGCGGGCGCGCGCCGTAAACAGGGTCATAGCCGCGGTCTACGATGTAGTCCTTCGCTCTTTCCGTCACCTTAACGGAAAGCTGCTTTTCCGCAAGCCTGCGGGAAAGGTCGGCAAGGAGCAGGTCTACGATGGAGTTTATGTTTTCGCGCGTAAGCGGCTTGT
>JAFTNI010000005.1 GCA_017451975.1 Clostridia bacterium | reverse complement strand
TGGCACCGTCAGGTGACGGAGAGGGATGCGGTAAAAGCCCAAATTATATCAAAAACATATATTCTGGCGCTTGCCCTCTCACCGCTTCGCGGAGCTCCCCCATAGGGGCGAGCCTAAAATTAGTTTATCGACACACTCAAACAGCTCGGTTTTGCCGAGCTGTTTTGCTTTTTGATATTATTCCTGTGCTTCGGGGGCTGCGGGAACTGTTTTTGTCCATTCAACAATATTGCGCATACCCTCAAGGTCTGTTTCCGTGTAAGTAATGGTTATAGTGTCGCCTTCGCGAATAAAGAGCGCGCTGGGGTTTTCCGCAACGGAAACGCGGTAATAATTACCGTCGGAGCAGAGGAAGTAGAACCAGGAGTTGCCGTCGATAACGAGCTTTTCTATTTCGTTTACGGTAACGTCGGTTTTCTTATCGGAAACGATTTCACCGCTTATAATGCCGTTTTCAACAATAAGCTTTTTATATGCCTCCATTGATTCAGCCTGCGTGTTGCCTATAGCAACTGTGCATACGTGTCTTACGTTTACAAGACCGGACTGCTTAACGTATCCGTTGGCGTCTTTAATCACCATACTCTACGTTGCTTCGCCCGATACGTTTATAAGTGCGGGGAAGGAGGCTTTGTAGTTCATGTGCTGAACCTCGCCCTCTGCCGCGCTCATGGCAGAATATTCCTCTGCGCCAACAACGGCGTAATATTTATATTCGCCTGTGCGCGCGTTGGAGAGAATGAAGCCGATGTTGGAGGCATCGCCCGTAACGGATGTTACGCCCGTGTAATACCAAACGTCATCGTCGTGCATGAGGTAGCCGAAATCGTCCGTGGTCTGCTTGCAGCCCTTGTTGCCTATGATGCTGTTCCAAAAGCCGCCCGAAAGCGTGCCGTGCCAATTGTATTTATCTTCTGCGAGGTAGCCGTCGTAAACGATATCTACCCACTGGGGAACTTCGCCTACGGAAATTATTGCAGAGTTACCCTCGCAGGGGTTGAAGATGATAACCTCGGAAACGTCATAAGCGCCGAAAAGACCAACGCGGGGGCTCATGCAGGCAACTATGTAGTAGGGGTTGCCGTCCTCGTCAACCTCGAAAGCGACGTTGCCGAAAATTTTCGTGGGGTAATCGAAGCGAAGCTTACGCATAAGGTCATCGCCGAAATATCCGCTTTCAGCGTATTTGATTTCCTTTGTAAGCTTTTTGTATTCTGCCGTGTTGTAAACAGGGTCTACCATAACGTATCCGGGAATACCGTTTTCGCGGTTGCCGAGCCATTTGAAGAAGCCGTCGTATTCAAGCACGGAAAGCTTCTTGGGCGCGCCCTGGAAGTTTATCTGCGTATACGTGCCGTTGAGAATGTACTGCGAAACAACGTCGGAAAGCGAGCCGAGCGCGCGGTTGCCTATGATAACTGCGGAATCTGTATCCATAAGCGCGATGTTCGTAACGTTTTCCGTTTCATCCATATCGTCTGCGAAGTTGGCTTCCGTTACGTCTATAACGTCCGCGTACTTTTTAGCGTTGAAGAATGTGGAAGAGATTATGCCGCCGATGATCATTACCGCGATGGGAATGAGAACGACAATGATCATTACCTTGTAGCCGCGGGATTTCGTTTTGGGGCTGAGCTCCACGCGTGCGGCAGAACCCGGGAGGGTGTAAACCTTGAATACTCCTGCAAGACCGAAGGGCACAAGGTAGATTGCCAGAACCGCCGTGAGGAACACCCAGAACTCTATTGCAAGCGGGTTGATCGGGGGAAGAAAGATGTAGAAAACGGCGAAAGCGATTACGCTGCTTAAAATAAGCTTCAATATTACGGAAAGAGCTCCGCCGGATTTTTTTGTTTTTTGTTTGGTAGCTGTTGCCATACAAACCTCCTTTAATTTATGTTGAGTACATTATATATTATTTCACTAAGCAAATCAATATGTCAAGCGAAAATTTTAAGATATTTTAAAATTTACAGCTTGTACACATTTTTTCAGCGGTTTACGGCGGTTTCTTTTATAAGCTTGCCTTCTTTATCGAAAACGAGCTCGCGTGTTATGTCGCCCTCTTCGTTGTAAACGGTTACGGTGATATTGCCGTTATCGTTCAGCACAACCTTGGAGTTGCAGATGATGCAGATTTCGTCCTTGCCGAATTCGTGCGGTGTTTTGTCTGTTTCCTCGCCGCACTCCGTGCAAACGTGAAAGTGATAATAGTAGTCTACGTGCCAACGGTCAACCGTGTGCATATGCCCGCAGGCCGTGCAGGCGAAAACAGCGATAAGCGCTAAAAGGGAAGCGATGAATTTTTTCATTTGTGTACCTCGTAATTTTTTAGTTGATATAATTATAACATTCTTTTTGGTAAAAAGTCTATAGTAAAAATAAAAATAATTGTCGGTTGCTAAATTCAAAAACAGCTGAAGCTGAAAAATCCCGCATACCAAACGGGATGCGTGATTTTTATATTTGACTATGGCAAAATTATTCTTTCGTTTTTTCTTTCTTTTCCTTTTTGGGAACCTTATATGCGTTCGTTTCTCTTGCGATAACCGCAGAAAGCGCGAGGAGCGCTATAATGTTCGGCAAAGCCATAAGACCGTTGAAAATATCTGCTATATTCCATACAGCCGCTACCGTGAGGTAAGGGCCGATGAGAATAGCCGATATATACAAAAATCTGTAGATATAGCGCACGGTTTTGCTGCCGTGTGAAAGGTAATCAAGGCATTTTTCACCGTAGAAATCCCAGCCGAGAATTGTGGTAAATGCGAAGAAGATAAGGCAGAGCGTGAGTATAAGCCCAGCGAGCAATATCATAACTATGAGTGGTATGCCCCACACATAGCCGGAAATTTTCGCGGTTATTTCATCGAGTGTCATTTTATTTCTCCTTGAAAATTTTAAAATAATATTGATTTTTATATTGAAATATCGGCACAAAAGCGATATAATATCCTTTGTGCAAATGTTTCTTGTGGAAGAGTATAACACAAAAAAGGTGCAATTTCAACAATAAAATTGCCCGATTGCGCATTTTTGGCGTAAGACACAAAAAATTAAAAATATTTTGTCGGTTGTATTCCGAAAGGGAAACAATGGTGATTTCGTGTGCGCAAAACGCAGACGCGTGTGCATATTATATGGAATCGAGCAAAGAAAAAAGCCCACAGGCTTTTAGCCGAGGGCTTGAATTAAAACGCTTTTTGGAGCGAGTGACGGGAATCGAACCCGCGTATTCGGCTTGGGAAGCCGATGTTCTGCCATTGAACTACACTCGCAAAACCAAAACAGCCCGGAAAACCGAGCTGTTAAAATGGAGCTGGTGATGTGACTCGAACACACGACCTGCTGATTACGAATCAGCTGCACTACCGACTGTGCTACACCAGCGGAACGACTACCATTCTAGCACAAAGTTTTTTGTTTGTCAATAGTATTTTTGAAAAAAATTAAAAATTTAAAAATAAAAAAGGTATGAAAAAATGAGATTAACAGATATGTCATATGCCCACGAGGTTATGGCGCGCCACGGTATTGCGCCGAAGAAAAAGTTCGGGCAGAATTTTCTTACTTCCGACGCGGTCGTAGCAAGAATTGCGGACACGCCGTGTGAAGACAGCGACGTGGGCGTGCTTGAAATCGGCCCCGGTATAGGCACGCTTACAGAAGCGCTTGCCGAGCGCTATAAAAAGGTCGTTTCCGTCGAAATAGACGAAAGCCTTTTGCCCGTGCTTGCGGAAACGGTGGGCTTCCGCGATAACGTGGAAATTGTAAACGGCGACGCGATGAAAATAGATTTCCCTGCGTTTGTGCGCGAGCATTTCGGTGATATGCGCGTGTGCGTTTGCGCGAATTTACCATATTATATAACGTCACCGATTATTATGAAGATACTCGAATGCGGCGCGCTTTTCGAAAGCGTTACCGTTATGATACAGAAAGAGGTTGCAGAGCGCCTTGCCGCCGCGCCCGGCAGCAGCGATTACGGCGCTATAACGGTTTTTGCCGCTTACCTTGCAGAGGTGGAAAAGTGCTTCAACGTTTCGCCCGGCAACTTTTTGCCGCAGCCGAAGGTTACAAGCGCGGTTATTCGCATGAAGCCGCACAAAAACCCGCCCGTAAGCGTTAAAAACCCCGAAAACCTGCAAAAAATAATAAAGGCGGCTTTCGAGCAAAGGCGAAAAATGCTCGCGGGGGCGCTTTCCGCCGCCACATCGAAGATAGGCAAGGCGGCGATAGCGGAAAAAATAGCGGAAGCGGGCTTGCCCGCCGACATACGCGGCGAAAAGCTTTCGCTTGCGGATTTCGCGCGCCTTTCGGATATACTTGAAATTTAGGAGAAGAAAATATGAAATACGGTTTTGAACAGTTTGCGAAATATATAGAGGGCAAAAGCGTTGCGCTTATCGGCGCTGGCGTGAGCAACATGGCGGCGGTGGAGCTTCTTTCCTCGCTGGGAGCGCGCATAACCGTGCGCGATAAAAAAGAGGACGCCAAAAAGGAAGCGGAGCTTTCTGAAAAGGGCATAAAAACGGTTTTCGGCGAAAATTACCTTGAAAATCTTACGGAAGATGTGCTTCTCAAATCGCCCGGTATACGCCCCGACGTGCCCGAAATAGCGGCGGCAGAGGCGCGCGGCAGCGTGCTTACCTCGGAAATGGAAATTTTCCTTTCGCTTTGCCCCTGCAAGGTTTACGCCATTACGGGCAGCGACGGTAAAACCACCACAACCACGCTCGTTTCGGAAATACTCAAAAAAGAGCGCGAGCTTACGGGCAAGGGCGGCAAGGTTTACCTCGGCGGCAATATAGGCACGCCGCTTCTGCCGTTTATACGCGAAATGACGGCGGATGATGCCGCTGTTGTGGAGCTTTCCAGCTTCCAGCTTTTTGCCATGAGCGCAAAGGTAGACACGGCTATAGTTACCAACGTAACGCCCAACCACCTCAACTGGCACATAGATATGCAGGAATATATAGATTCAAAGGCGAAGATTTTCGAGCATCAGACAGCGGAAAGCCGCTTGGTGCTCAACGCCGAAAACGAAGTAACGCGCGGCTTTGCTGCGGGCAGGGAAGCGGAGGTTACAATGTTTTCTTCCGCGGGCAAGCCCGAAGGCGCGCGCAGCATTTTCCTTGAAGGCGAGGAAATTTTCTACAATGAATGTGGAAAACTTTCGCGCGTGCTTTGCCGCGACGATATAAAACTGCCGGGTATGCACAACGTAGAAAACTACATGGCGGCAATAGCCGCGCTTTGGGGCGAGGTAAGCGAAGAAGCAATACTCGGGGTTGCGCGTAATTTTGGCGGCGTGGCGCACAGAATAGAGCTTGTGCGCACGGCAGGCGGAGTGAAATACTACAACAGCTCCATAGACACAAGCCCCACTCGCACAGAGGCGGCGCTTCGCTCCTTTAAGGAAAAGCTTATAGTTATGGTTGGCGGCTACGATAAGAACATTCCGCTTGAACCGCTTGTGCCGCTTCTTCATAAGCACGCAAAATTTGTGAGCGCAACGGGCGCAACGGGCGAAAAAATTGTTGCATTGCTACTTGACAGCGGCTATCCTTGTGATAAAATAGTATATACGCGCGATTTTGAGGGCGCTTTCCGCGAAGCCGTAAAAGCGGCGGGCGAGGGCGATACGGTAATTCTTTCTCCTGCCTCGGCAAGCTTCGATGCCTTCAAGAATTTCGAGGAGCGCGGCAACCGCTTCAAGGAGCTTGTAAACGCGCTTTAAAATTCAACTATAAAATTAAAAATGCAGAGGATAAAAATGGAATTTTCACAGAAGATACTTGACCTTGCCGCACAGGCGGAAACAGACCTTAAGGAGCAATTTGCAGAAATAGACAGAATAGCGTTTGCCAACACGGCGCGCGTGCTGGATTCTTTCCGCAAGCACCGCATTTCGGAAGCGATGCTTTACGGCTCTACGGGCTACGGCTACGGCGATATGGGCAGAGATGCGCTCGACGAGGTTTACGCCGACGTTTTCGGCGCGGAAGCGGCTTTCGTGCGCCACAACATCGTAAGCGGCACGCAGGCTATCGCCATTGCACTTTACGGCATTCTCCGCCCCGGCGACGTTATGCTTTCCATAACGGGCAGACCTTACGATACACTTTCCGAGGTTATAGGCGACAAAACTAAAAACGGCGACGGCTCGCTTGCCGATTTCGGCGTTATCTACGACGACGTGCCGCTTAAAAACGGCGCGCCCGATTACGAAGCTATAGAGAAAAAAATTGCAGAGCACGGCGAAAAGCTCAAGCTCGTTTACATTCAGCGCTCCAAGGGCTATGAAACACGCCCCACCTTCTCTTCAAAGGAGATAGGCGAAATGATCGCTTTCGCAAAGGCGCGCACGGGCGCTTACGTTGCCGTTGACAACTGCTACGGCGAATTCTGCGATACAGAGGAGCCCACGGCGTACGGTGCAGATCTTATAATGGGCTCGCTTATCAAAAACCCCGGCGGCGGCATTGCGGAAACGGGCGGTTACATCGCGGGCACGAAGCGCGCGGTAGAGCTTGCTTCTTACCGCCTTACGACCGTTGGCATAGGCACGGAGGCGGGCGCGACGGTGGGCCAGCTCCGCGGTATGTTCAAAGGCTTTTTCTTCGCGCCCCACGTTGTGGCGCAGGCACTTAAAACGGCTGTTTTTGCGGCTTATATGTATGAAAAGCTCGGCTTTGAGGTTTTCCCCTCTTGGAAAGAGGCACGCCACGATATCGTGCAGACGGTTAAGTGCGGCGCACCCGAAAAGCTTTGCGCTTTCTGCCGCGGTATTCAGGCGGCTTCGCCTATCGACTCCTTTGTTACCCCCGAGCCCTGGGCGATGCCCGGCTATGAGGACGAGGTTATTATGGCGGCAGGCGCATTTACGCAGGGCTCCTCTATAGAGCTTTCTGCCGACGGCCCGCTTCGCGCGCCCTTTACGGCATATTTCCAGGGCGGCCTTACATATGAAAGCGGCAAATACGCTATCATGATGTCTGCCGAGGAAATGCTTAAAAACTAAGTTGATATAGTAGTAAAATGCACGGGAAAAATCGTGCATTTTTTGCAGTTGGATGTGTTATTGTCAGTAGGGGACGTCGTCCCCTACGAAAGATAGAAATTTTTGACGGATTTTTGGATGTTTTGATGGTTGTAAACGGGAGATATTGGTGCTATAATGATGATATTAGTGCTATAATGATATAAAATAAGGACAGAATTATGGATAATCAACATATAGAAACGAAAAACTACCGAAAGCCGAAGATGCCGAAAAAGAAGAAAATCGCGATAGCGGTTTCTGCTTCTGTTGCGGCTTTGTGTGTTGGATTTGCCGGTTTTTGGTTCCTGCATCCGCACAAGTTTACGGAATGGCAAATTGTAAAAGCACCGACTTGCACGAAAGCGGGCGAGGAATTTCACGAATGCTTCTGCGGCGAAACGGAAACGAAAACTATAGAAGCACTTGGGCACAACGAAAAGAAGCTTGAATACAAAGCATCGACCTGCACGGAAACGGGTTTGACCGAGGGCGTAAAATGCACGGTATGCGGCGAAGTCTTGCTGAAGCAAGAAACGATGGCTCCTCTGGGGCATAAGCTTGAAACGCTCGATTCAAAAGATCCTACCTGCACGACGGACGGGTTTACAAACGGCACATACTGCACTGTTTGCAACGAGGTTATTTCAGCGCAAGAGGTGATACCCGCGCTCGGTCATACAGAAGTTGTGGATGAAGGGGTAGCGCCAACTTGTACAGCAACAGGTTTAACCGATGGCAGCCACTGCGAAGTTTGCGGTGAGATAACCAAAGAGCAAGGGGTAATATCCGCACTTGGGCATACAGAGGTTGTAGACAAAGGCTATGCCGCAACGAAAACCGAAAACGGCTTGACGGACGGAAGCCATTGCGGTGTATGTGGTGATGTTTTCATTGAACAAAAAGTTATATATGCAATAGGCTCGCAAGGGCTTGAATATATCAAAACTTCGTCCACAACCTGCGAGATTACGGGCATGGGCGCTTGCACCGATACGGAAGTTGTTATTCCTGAATATATTGATGGATTAGAGGTAACCGCTATCGGCAATTCTGCTTTCTCGCATTGCAAAAGCTTGACGAGCATAACTATACCTGAAGGTGTAACGAGCATCGGCAATTCTGCTTTCTATAATTGCAGCAGCTTAACGAGCATAACTGTATCTGACGGTAATAGAGCATATAAGTCTATAGATGGCGTGTTGTGTACATATGATAAGAAAACTATTGTTTGCTATCCGGCAGGT
>JAFTNI010000069.1 GCA_017451975.1 Clostridia bacterium | reverse complement strand
TGGGTATCTGTTATTGATGAGGTAAATATGTTTTGGCTACAAAAGAAAAAATTTATTGTGTTTGCAATGGAAAATTATTTTACGCCATATAATACTTTTTTGTTTACAGGTGCAACATATTTAGATTATGATGAAAACGAACACTTTCCTTTAGCTGTTTGTAATGGAATTTGTATCGTTGATGATAATGTATGTACTTATGGAAATATCATAGGAAAAGTATCGGACGAAAACTTTAATATTACTATAAAACAACAGCTTTTATATGCTATTGATGATAATATCAAAGTTTTAGAAAATTGTGCGGATTATATTTATATTCTGCCTATACGTTATCTTGATGATGACGATGATGATACTATTTCCAAGGGGGCAGAAGGCGTTTTCTTAAATTTATTCAAAGAAAAATTTGCGTCTATAAAAGACTACTTTGCAAACATCAAGTCTATGGATGACTTAAAAAAATCCTTGAAACCAGGCATTGAAAAAAGCTTGATGTTTTTTAAAGATGACGACAGAAGTTTAGCCCTTTCAGATAGAATTGATAATTATATTAAGGATTCAAGTGACAGCATAGATCTCAACGGGAAATCTACGGGAATGATATTCTTTTCTGCCGTTTATTCTCCTATAGCACAAGCACTGCATATAATGATGTTATGTGCAAAATATCGTGTTATTCCGTATTTAAGGTATAATGTTGCATTTCATAATTTTTGCCACTTAATTGGAAACTTTCCAGACTCTACAATGCGCAAAATTATTGAAGATAAAACATACACCTGTTACTTAATCTATAAGGCTTTCGATTTGAATTCTGTGACACCTGACATGTTTTCTAAATTCGTTTGCGATGTTAGAGAAAATAAAATATACGAAAAGGTTTATGAAAAAATCAGCAACCGGAGTGAAAATATTAGAGTTCAAGAAATTGGAGATTTTGCACACGAACAATTGAGCAATATTATTTTATCCGTTAAATAAAGAAAATCCATCGATTGCTTTCGCTCTCGATGGGTTTTTCTTTGTCCTACTCGGTTAGTGTGATTTCTTCGTTAAGAACATCACGCTTTACGGGGGGATATTTATTTGTTCTTTATTCTGCTCTGCAAACGAAGAATGCGCGTTCGCTTTCCTCCGTTACGGGCGAAAAATCTATATCGCCGTATTCGCCAAGCACGGTGAAGCCCGTGTTTTTAAGCAGCTTCTTTATTGTTTTGAGCGAGTAGGAGCGCTGGCGTTGCTCTTCTTCCTCGCGGCGGTAAAGCCCACCCTCGCGCACGAAGAAAGTGAGGTAGAAATTGCAAATACCGCTTTTTTCGCTCCAATAGTTTTCCCACGTCATAAAAACGTCGTCGTTTTCAAAAACGAAAGCGTTGCCGCCCAACACGTTTTTGTATTTATACGGCGTTGCTACGTCGAAAATGAAAATGCCGCCTTTTTCAAGGTTTTCGTGCGCGCGCCAAAAGGCCGCTTCCACGTCTGCCGTTTTTAAAAGGTAATTTATGCAGTCGAAGGAGCATATTGCCGCGTCTGCGCGGAAGCCGAGCGAAAAGGAGCGCATATCTGCGCCGAGGAAGCGTATGCCTGCGCGCGCCTCCTGCGATTTCTGCTCTGCCAGCGCAAGCATTTCTTCGCTCAGGTCAAGCCCCGTGGTTTTATAGCCGCGCAAAGCCATGGGCAGGGTTATATTACCCGTGCCGCAGCCGATATCTACGAGGTTTTCCACATTCGATGTGGAAAACCTTTTAAAGGCTTCCTCGTAAAAATCGCACCATGCTGCGTAATCTACGTCTTGCATAAATGCATCGTAGAAAAGTGAAAGAGATGTATACTGTTCGTTCATTTTTCTTGCGCCTCCAGTGCATCGAGCGCGCGGGCATAACCGCCGCCGCCGTCGCGCAGCGAGCTGTTCACACGGCTTATGGTCGCCGTGCTCAGCCCCGTTTTTTCCACAATAGTGGTGTATTTTTCGCCCTCGCGGATAAGCCGCGCCGCTTCGAAACGGCGCGCCATTTCGCGCAGCTCCGATTTCGTGCAGAGGTCGGCAAAGAAATCGGAGCATTCCTCCAGCGTTTCAAGCGAGAGTATCGCCTGAAAGAGCATATCCCGGTTTTCGTCTTTAGTGTATCCTGACATAATTGTTCCGCCTTTCCGCAATAATTCCTTATTTGAAAAGCGTTTCGCCGTCGGCAAGGTAAACTGCCATGCGGCAGGTTTCCTCCTCTGCGCCCGTGAATACCTCGGGCATAGCACAGGTGAGAGTTTCGCCTATGTATTTCGGGTTAACGAAGCTTGCATCGTCGCACGAAAGCTTCGCAGTAACGGTAAGCACAGAGCCTTCGAGAGCCGCGCTTTCGAAGCGCATACCCTCTGCAATGTTAACGCGCTTGGGCTCGCCCTTTTTGGTGAATTTTTCTATAATAATTTCCTCTGCGGTAAGCGCCGCCTGCGCTTTTTGGCAGATATCCTCGGGAATTTCGCCCGTAAGCTCAAATTTTACCTCGTAAAGCCCCCATTTTATATCGGTGAATTTCGCCGTGGGCGTGTAACATTCGAGCGCGCAAAGCCCCTTGGGGAAGGAGGCGTTGAGCTTTTCCATAATCTCTGCAGGCGCAACGTCTGCAAGCATTTTTACGTCTACAAACTCTGTAAGGCTGGAAACACCTACGGAAAGCGGGGGCGAGAAAACAACCTTCGGGTGGGGGTTAAAGCCCTCGGAATAATAGATGGGGAGCTTCGAGCGCAGGAAGGAAGATTGCATCGTGCGCTGAAGGTCGAGGTGGGAAATGAACTTCAGGCTTCCTGTTTTGGAAAATTTAATTCTTATTTTTATATTTACTGCATTTTCGGGCAACACGTTCTTTCACCTCCGAGTTTATTTGCGCCGCAGCCGCTGCACTGCAAGCGGCAGTTGGGCGTTGTTTTTTCGCCGTAAGCCTTGTGGCGCTCGCGCAGGAGAAATTCCTTCGTTACGCCGATGTCGATATTATCCCAAGGGAGAATTTCGTCTTCGCCAAATTCACGGTTGGCGTAGAATGCGGGGTCTATGCCGCAATATTCGAAAACCTCCATCCACTTATCGTAATCGAAAAATTCTTCCCAGCCGTCCAGGCGCATTCCGCGCTTGGCTGCCTCCAAAAGCGCGGCGGAAAGCTTTCTGTCGCCGCGCGCAAAGATAGCTTCTATGCGGCTGACCTTTGCATCGTGGTAGTTATAGCGTATTTTTCTGTTCGTTATTTTACCTGTTAGGTATTTCTGCTTGCGCAGAAGCTCTTCCATATCGAACTGCTTTTCCCATTGGAAGGGGGTAAAGGGCTTGGGTATAAAGCAAGCGGCGGAAAGTGTTACCTGCGGGCTCTTTTTCGCTCTGCCCGGTGTTGCGTAGAATTCGTCTATAACGCTCTGGGCAAGCTCGTTTATACCGTCGAGGTCCTCGTCGGTTTCCGTGGGCAAGCCCTGCATGAAGTAAAGCTTAACCTGGGTTTTGCCGCCCTCGAAGGCAACGCGGCAAGCGCGCAGAAGGTCTGCCTTTTCAACGTTTTTGTTTATAACGTCGCGCAAGCGCTGTGTGCCCGCCTCGGGCGCAAATGTGATGCCGCCCGTGCGAATGGTAGAAATTTTATCCATAAGCTCTTTTGTAAAGCTGTCTACGCGCAGGGAGGGGAGCTGGAGCGAAATTTTGCGCTCGTTTGTCCAGGGCAGAAGCTCGTCGGTAAGCTTTTCTATGCAAGAATAGTCGCTTATGGAAAGGGAAGAAAGGGTTATTTCGGAATATCCCGTTGCGTCGGCAAGTATTTTTGCCTGCTCGTTCAATACCTCGGGCGTTTTTTCACGTACGGGGCGGTATACCAAACCGGCCTGGCAGAAGCGGCAGCCGCGTATGCAGCCGCGGTAAACCTCGAGCACTATTCTATCCTGAACTGTCTGAATAAAGGGCATAACGAGGTTTTTGGGGAAGGGGGCTGTGTCCATATCCTTCACAATGCGTTTGCGAACCTTTGCGGGTACGTCGTCATATTTGGGCGTGAAGCTTCTTATCGTGCCGTCGCCGTTATATTCAACGTCGTAGAGCGAGGGTACGTACATACTTTCCTGCTTTGAAACCTCGCGCAGGAATGCCGCGCGGTCAAAGCCCATTTTCTTGTGCTTTTTATAGATATCCATAAGCTCGGGGAGCTCTGCCTCGCCCTCGCCTATAAGGCAGATATCAACGAAATCTGCCACGGGCTCGCTGTTATAGGTGCAGGGGCCGCCGCAAACTATAATGGGGTCGTCGTTCTTTCTGTTTTTGCTTTCAAGCTCAATTCCTGCAAGATTCATCATATTGAGCATATTAGTATAGCAAAGCTCGTATTGGAGCGAAAAGCCCACGAAATCGCATTCGGAAAGGGGCGTGCCGCTTTCGAGCGTGCAAAGGGGTATGCCGTGCGCGCGCATCTGCTCCTCCATATCTGCCCACGGCGCGTAGGCGCGTTCGCACCACGTATCCTCGCGGTCGTTGAGTATGCTGTAGAGTATGCGTATGCCGAGGTTGGACATGCCTATTTCATACGTATCGGGAAAGCAGAAAGCGAAGCGGATATCAACGTTTTCGGGGTTTTTGATAACCTCGCCCCATTCGCCGCCCGTATAGCGGCCTGGCTTTTCTACTTTTTTAAGTATACTTTCGGGTATTTTCAATTTATTTTATCCTTTCTCCCCCGCTTTCTTGAAAGAAAGCTTGGCAAAGAACTTTGGTAAGGGGGATTTTTGTGTTTATTGTGATTTTATATTAAATTGGTTTTACTTTTTCTTGGTTCTGCAAACCGCCTTCATTTTGCAGTATTCGCAAGCGGCGGGCTCACAGGGCTCGGCATCAGCTTTGCCGCCGCGCATCTCTTCGGAGGCGCGAATAACCGTTTCCACTACAGTTTCCTTAAGTGCGGCAAATTCCTCTGCCGCCATAAGGTTGCCCTTTTTTTTGCCGCCCTTTGCCGCGGTTACGGGTATAAATCTGCCCTCAAGCCCCGGCTCCATAGCTTTCAATACCTCGTCGTTATCGAGGAAAAGGCCGCTGTTGCCGTTTTCATCCTCGGCGGGAGTTTCCACGCCGAGCTTCACCGTTTCGGAAGCGGGTTTTACGGAAACGTAAAGCACGCCCGCGGGGGCTATATCCTTGCCGTAACGGCGCTCGCCGTTTTCGCAAATGGAGTAGAGGTAGAGCAGCATTTGCAGGTCGCGCCCAGCCTCTATATTTTTAAGGTCGAACTTTTTACTGCCCGTCTTGTAGTCTGCCACGCGGATGTAAATTTTGCCGTCGCCGCCCTCGTAGGTGTCTACGCGGTCGATTTTACCTCGCAGCTCTACGCCGCCGCTTTCGCCCACAAGGCGAATGGGCTCTATATCGCCGCCTTTGCCGATGGTGATTTCGAAATCCTTGGGCGTAAACTTGCTTTCGCGGAATTCTTCGCGGAATTTTCTAACGAATTTTTCGCAGGTGTGCGAAAGGTAAGCGCCTATGTGCGCTATACGCGGCGAAATTTCCGCGTAGCTTCCGCGGCACACTGCCTCCAGGTAGCGCTTACATTCCGTTTCTATCTGCTCGCGCATTTCCTCGTCGGTTGCATCGGGGTTATAGAGCGCATAGCGCACGGTAAGCTCCAGCATTTTGTGCATGAAGTTGCCGATGTCAACTGCGCCGAATTTAACGGGTATATTATCCTTCAGCTTCAGCTCGTATTCGCAGAAGTAAGAGAAATTGCAAACTATATATTTTTCCAGGCGCGAATAGCTTGTGCTTATATTTTTCGGGAAGATCTTTCTTGCATCCTCCTCGGGTATGCGCAGGCGGTAGGAGGAAAGCGGTGTGCCTATATATCGAGTTTTTTCTGCGTATTCGGGCGAGCTTTCGTAGTAATCGCGCAGTGCGCGCGTAAATGCATCGTTTCCGCGCAGTATATATTCAAAAGAAGCCGCCGCGCGCTCCAAAAGCTCGGTTTTTTCAAGGTCCTCAAACCTTTCCTCTGCAAGCTTTGGGAACATTTCCTTAACGCTTACAAGCGCGGGGGAGCGCCGCGTTTTCTTGCCGCCCTCGTAAACGGGGTAGGTGAAGCAGACAGATTCTGCTGCGGCGCAAGCCGCCGTGTAGAAGTAGTAAAGCTCATCGCAAAGCCTGCGCTCAACCGTGGATGTGATTTCTATGCCGTACTTTAAAAGCACTTCCTTTTCCTTATCGTTGAAAATGCCGTCGTCCTCCACTCTCGCGGGGAAGGTGCCCTCGCAAGCGCCCATAATATACGCGTGCTTCACGCCTGCGTAGCCGCCCGCTTGCGCATCGAATACCGTTACCTCGTCGAGCGAGGTGGGTATTTTGCCTATATCCGTTTCGGAAAGCACGAGGCGCAGAAGCGAGGTAAACTCCGCCACGCCAACCTCCTCGCTTCCGCAAGCGGAAACGAGCGCGTCGAGCGCATCGCAGAACACGGAGAAAAGCTGGCGAAGCTCGGCGGAAAGCGATTTTTCGCCCCTTTCCTCTGCCTCTTTTGCGTCGAGCGCTATTTTTTCGGGTGCGGAAAGGCTTACGGCGAAATTATAAAGCCTTTCGGCAAACCACGCCACGCTGTGCCGCCCCGCCGTATCTTCGCAGAAGGCTCGCAGCGGCATCACGGCTTTTTTTCTTATTTCGGCAAGGCGAATAAGCTTTTCTTCGTTTTCTTGTGTCATTTCGCCGCGGAAACCGTCGGGGTTCATGTTCCATTCGTATTCGTCGTAGAAGCGAGCGCCCGAAATATTCCATTTTCGAACGTAGTTTTCAAAAAGGTTTATTTCGCCGGGTGTTATGCCTGCGAAATCGGTTTTTATATATGAAATTATAAGCTCGCGCGCAAATCCGCGTTCGGCGGCGGAAAGCGCAGAGAGCATGAATTTTATAAAAGCAAGCTCGGTTATATCTCTTCTGCCCGAAATGAAGCAGGGGATTTCGTATTTGCGCATCATCGCGTCGATAACGCCCGTATATGCATCGGAATTTCGCATAATAACGGCAAAATCGCGGTAGCGTGCGCCCTCGCGCACTTTTTTAGCTATGTCAAGGCAAACCGCCTCTGCTTCGGCAAAGGTGTTTGCCGCGCTCATAACGCGCACATTTTCGGGCTTCTTTTCGTAAACCGCCTTTACGTATCCGTTACCTGGGAAGAGGTT
This sequence comes from Clostridia bacterium, assembly GCA_017451975.1. Lineage (GTDB taxonomy): Bacteria > Bacillota > Clostridia > Oscillospirales > CAG-272 > UMGS731. The sequence goes on along the minus strand of JAFTNI010000069.1, from coordinate 4,600 downwards.
GCGCGAAAGGAAGGAAAGCTCCTCGTTTTCAAATCGTCTGCCCGAAAGCAGCACGGTTGGCTCGGCAAGCTCTGCCCCCGCCGCCTCTGCCGTTTCAAGAAGCCGCTTTGCCGTATCGGCTATGCCGAAGAAGCAGGGCGTGTTTTTATCCTCTGCGGGAACGTAGGGCACGGAGATATATACGTTTTCCGCCGAGCGCATTATTTCGCGCACGGTGGCAAGCTGTTCTTTTGAAAATGAATTGAATTGGTCTATATAAACATCGCTTCCGCGGAAGAAGCTTTCCTTAGAAAGAAGCGCGTTCGTTTTTGCCAACATACCGTCGGGGTCCTCAAACCTTTCGCCCACCTCGGCATCGAAAGCCGTAAAGAGCATTGCAATATCAGCAAATTTTTTTCCTACCTCGCCCTCGCAGCCCTCTGCTGCGGCGGCAAGCTGCTCTTGCGTTACCGCGCCGCGCACAAGCTCTGTGTGCATGGCTATAAAGCGCTCGGTCGCGGCGGTGTCGCTTTCGAAAAATTCGCCCTTCGAGGCAAAAAGGCCCGAAAGCGCCGCGAGCGTATTGTGCATTATAACCTTTTTCGCGCCGCGCGAAATATAGTTTTCGCAAATACCGCCGTATTTGCGGAAAACGAAGTTGGAAAGCCTATTAAACGTTACAACGTCTATATCGCCCGCGTTCGGCGCATAGGAAAACATACGCTCTGCCATAACCGCGCCGCGGTCGGGCACAAGCACGAAAATATGCTTTGCGTGCGTTGCGGCGGCACATTCAAGCAAGAAGGTGCTTTTGCCGCTGCCCGTTCTGCCGTATATAAAATGAACCATATTTTTCACATCACTTTCCTTAAATATGATTTTAATTCGGATTTATCAATATACCTTTACTATGTCTGTACAGATTTTGTATGCCTCTTCTTTGAATTTATAGTAAAAGCTCGTGTGTATGAAATAAACGTTTTCGCTTACCTTTCTCACACCGCCGAAGCCGCAAAGGGGGAGCGAGGGCGAAACTGCGAAAACCACGCCGTCGCGCGAAAACTGCTGCATCGTTTCGTAAAAAATGCCGTCCTTGCGCGGTTTTTTTGAGGGGTACATAAAATATATTTTCCGCCCGCGCACGTCGCGCAGAAGCTCGCGCCTGTGCTTTGCAAAGGCGAAAAGCGAAAGCAGAAAAAACACGGCGGATACCGTAAATGCCAAGGGAAGAAGCACCACGGCAGAGCCGAAGGCGAGCACAGCCTGAAGCACGGCGGCAAGCGCGCCCAGCACTATCGGCGCATATTTCCATATGCGCGAGGCGAGAATAATTTTGCGGAAGGCGAAAAAAATTTTATCATATACCCTGTAAACAAGCGAAAGCTTGAAGCGCGATATAAGGTAGCCGAAGTAGCCGTTATATTCGTCAACGTCGTCAAGCTCGTAAAAAAGCTCGCGCTCGGGGCTCACGTTTTTTGCTTCCTTTGGCGAAAGCTTTTCTATGCGGTGGTTTAAATATTCGTTTTCGCGGCGCAGGCGCGCGTTTTCTCGCTTCAGGCGCAAAAGCTCCTGCTTTTCTCTTTTATTCAAGGCGGTTTCTCCGTTAATAATATAATTTTCTTAAATTGAAGCTTAGCCTATAGCTGTCGGTTGCTTTTCTTCAAAAATTTCAAGGTTGCGCAAAATGGTTTTTTTTCCGCGCCAGGCAAAAGCACGCCCGCGGAAGGTGGCTTTATCCATAGCGTTCACCGCTTCGCTTGAAAGGCGAACTATTCTGTCTTGCCTGAAAAATTCTATGGGTGTTTCCGCACATGCGGCAATAGCCTTTTTTGTATATGGGCAAACGGCGGAGCATATATCGCAGCCCCACGCGCTGCCGTATTTTTTTATAAAATCGCGCTCGCTTTCGGTAAGCTCGCCCTTTTTCTGCGTTACCATGGAAAGGCAACCAAGCCCCTCGCTCATGGGGCAAGCCTTTTTGCACGCACCGCAGTGGCTGCAAAAGCTTGGCTCAAACGCTTCGCCTTCGCTTATGCCGAAGGATTCGGGCTCGGCGGGCGTGAGCAGCTCGCCTATAAAAACGTAGGAGCCGTATTTTTTATTTATTATAAGCCCGCTGTCGCCTATCATGCCAAGGCCGGCAGAGGAGGCGGCGTGCACCTCGGCAATAGCCGATTTATCGGCGAAGCCGTAAAACGGCGCACCGTAGGCGCTTTCGAGCAAGGGTATTGCTTCTTTATAAAGATTTTCAAAAAAGAAGTGGTAATCGTGCGCGCGGGCGTAAACGGAAATGTTGCCCCCTATACCGTCGTTCACGTAGTACGGCACGAGAAAGAGCAGCGCCGTTTTTATGGCTGAGGGGGAAGTTCCCCTGCGCTCGATAAGCTCGGGCGAAAACACGCGGCAGGCGGAAAATGGAAGCGCGGCGGCGAATTCCACGCCATATTTCCCCAAAATTTCACGAAACATACAAAATTCACCCCTTTTTCTCTCTGTTTTGCCGTTGATTTTACGAAAAAATTGTGATATAATAAAATTCCCAACATCACAAAAATTAGAATGATATTAGAAAATCAGCCTTTTTTCAGATATATTATATATTCTATCAAATTTTTTAAAATAAAGCAAGACCGATTTTAAGATTGTTCGCGGAAATAGGCTTAAAAGCGAATGTAACACCACTATTCTCAGGTAAGGAGAAAACTATGCCACCAAAAAAAACACCAGTATACGATAATGCCAGCATTACCTCGCTCAAGGGCGCAGACCGTGTGCGCAAGCGCCCCGCGGTTATTTTCGGCTCTGACGGTATAGAGGGCTGCGAGCACTCCGTGTTCGAAATCCTTTCCAACTCAGTAGACGAAGCGCGCGAGGGCTATGGCACGAAAATTTATATCACCGTCACGCGCGACGGCGTTATATCTATAGAGGACGAGGGGCGCGGCGTGCCGCTCGACTACAACGAAAAAGAAGGAAAATATAACTGGGAGCTCGTTTACTGCGAGCTTTACGCCGGCGGTAAATACAACAATAACGACGGCGGCGCGAACTATAAATATTCGCTGGGCTTAAACGGCCTCGGCGCGGCTTCCACACAGTATAGCTCCGAGTTTATGGAGGTTCGCTCCTACCGCGGCGGCGAAATGCTTGAAATGCACTTCAAGAAGGGCAAGCCCGACGGCGAGCTGAAGCGCGTGAAGCTTTCGCGCAAGGATAAGCAGCACGGCACCGTGGTAACGTGGCGCCCCGACCTTGAGGTTTTCACAGATACGGCGATACCGCGCGAATATTATGAAACCATGCTGGAGCGCCAGGCGGTTTCCAACAAGGGCATTTCCTTTATTTTCAAATACCAGAAAAACGACGGCGAATTTGAAGAAAAGACCTTCTATTATGAAAACGGCATTGCCGATTACGTAGCGGACCTCGCGGGGCAGAGCTATATAACCGCGCCCGTTTTCTGGCAGATGGAGGCGAAGGGGCGCGACAGAGCCGACAAGCCCGAATATAACTTCAAGGCGGAAATTGCCTTCTGCTTTTCCAACGAGGTAAGCAAAACGGAATATTACCACAACGCAAGCTACCTTGAGCACGGCGGCTCGCCCGACAGCGCGACGAAAACCGCCTTCACTTACGCTATAGACAAATACATCAAGGCAACGGGCAAATACAATAAAAACGAAAGCAAAATAGGCTTTTCCGATATTGAAGATAGCCTGCTTATCGTTATAAACAGCTTTTCCACGCTCGTTTCCTACGCCAACCAGACGAAAAAGGCGATAACCAACGAATTTATAAAAGAAGCGCTCACAAGCTATATGAAGCACGCGCTGGAGGTTTACTTTGCGGAAAAACCCGCGGAGGCAGATAAGCTTGCTGCGCAGGTGCTTATAAACAAGCGAAGCCGCGAAACCGCGGAAAAAACGCGCGTAGACGTTAAAAAGAAGCTTTCCACGGGCGGCAGCGACGTTGCAAACCGCGTGGAAAAATTCGTTTCCTGCCGTTCAAAGGACCCTGAGCGCCGCGAGGTCTACATCGTGGAGGGCGACTCCGCTATGGGATCCTGCATACAGGGGCGCGACGCAGAATTCCAGGCGATCATACCCGTGCGCGGCAAAACGCTGAACTGCCTTAAATGCGGATACGATAAAATTTTCAAAAGTGAGGTTATAGTCGACCTTCTGAAGGTTATAGGCTGCGGCGCGGAAATACAGGGCAAAACCAAAGCGGCGCAGAACACTTTTGACCTTTCGCTTCTGCGCTGGAGCAAGATAATCATCTGCACCGATGCCGATGAGGACGGCTTCCAGATACGCACGCTTTTGCTCACGCTTTTCTACCGCCTATTGCCCACGCTTATAAAAGAGGGCAAGGTTTTCATAGCGGAATCGCCGCTTTTTGAAATCAACTGCGGAAAAGAAACCTATTTTGCATATAGTGAGCCCGAAAAAGCGCAGATACTAGAAGCGCTTAAGGGCAAGAAATATACTATCCAACGCTCTAACGGTCTTGGTGAAAACGAGCCCGAAATGATGTGGCAGACGACTATGAACCCAGCCACGCGCAGGCTCATAAAGGTAAGCCACACATACGCGGAAAAAACGGCTTATATTTTCGAAAC
>JAFTNI010000068.1 GCA_017451975.1 Clostridia bacterium | reverse complement strand
GTTTAGATGCCATTTTGATTACCCTTTCTGTGCATTCACAAAAAAATATCCTACTTTAGATTTTAAAATAATCTTTCCCAATTGTCAATTATTTTTGCTAAACTTTTTATGCTAAAATGCGATTTTTTTGATTTTTGATGTATATTTAAACATTTTTTATGAATAAAAAGTATTTTTATTCATAAAAATAGCACATTTATTCTTCGTCTTTTTCGAAAATAGAATAATCTCTCTCAAATAATATATAGCACATCTGGCGCTTCAGGTTTTTGTGCGGCACCCAGGAAATCAGTGCGTTTTCCATGGCACGCCTGCTTCGGCTTACGTAAACACCAAGCTTGTTTGCTTCCAGAATCATGCGAAGCTCTCTTTTCCACATAAAGGAAAGCTGTGTGCGTGTTTTCACCTTCGGGTTAAGCCCCGGAGCGCGCACCTGGCGTATTATAGGCTCTTCCTCTTTCTGGTCTACAAGAAGAATGCCCCAATACGGCGGAATGTGCTCGTGAACGTGGGTAAGGTGGCTGCTGCCCACGAGAATAAAGTTTACGTCGAAATATTTATCGTAATCTTTTACCTGAGTAACAAGACGGGTGTACGAATCGGCATCGCTTTTTATTTCTATACCGACAATAAGATTGGGCAAAAGCGCCACAACGTCGGAACGGGAATGCCCCATAGATTTTTCCTCAAACGTGCGCACCTTCGGGAAGCGCCTGTCGAGGTAATCAAAAAGAAGGATTCGTATATCCTCGTCATAAAGCATTGGTCTTTCTTTCGGCGGCATATTAATAAGAGCTGATGGCAAGGCTTTCATCGTCCTCGCCCTTTTCCACGGAACGGATTATTACATCGTAGCTGTAGTTATCGTTTACCTTTACAGATACGCGGTCGCCTACTTTTTTGCCCATAATAGCTTTGCCCAAGGGCGATTCCTTGCTTACAAAACCCTCCAGCGAATTCTGGCGGAGCGTGGTAACGATAACAATATTCATTTCCTCATCGTCCTCTTCAACGTAAAGGCATACCTTGTTGAAAAGCCCCACTGTGCCCTCTGCGCTATCGGTAGAAACCACCTTCGCCGTGGCAATCATTCTCTGCAAGTAATCTATTCTGCTGTAATTGCGGGAAAGCTCCCTTTTTGATGATTTATATTCAAAGTTTTCGGAAAGGTCACCTTGCGCGCGCGCACGGCTCAATTCTTCTTTGAGCTTGGGCGTGAGCACGTTTATGCGGTAATCTATTTCCTCCTGCATTTTCTTTATATCGACCTTTGTAAGTTCGTCGTGCACTTAAATCACTCCTTTGTGAAAATGTATTTATATTATTTTATCTTATTTCGGCATATTTTGCAACAGAATTTTGCGATTTTTACAGGAAAATCAATTTTATTGGGATTAAAATTTTTATTGATTAATTATCCGTGTTATAAAAAGAGCTACGGCGCAAACCATAGCTCTTTTTTATATCGAAATTTCAATAAAAGCTTACTTCTGCTACGGCAGAAAAGACCCTTTTATTTCTGCTTTTCCAAAAGCTCTTTTATAACTTCGCCGAAGGCGTTTGCCATGAAGTGGTAGCCGAGCTCTGTGGGGTGGCAGCCGTCCACCGTGCAATCCTCGCGGCAATATTCGGGGAACATTTTGCTTCCGTCAATGAAATACACGTTCCTGTCGCCTTCCCCGAGGGCTTTGCAGTAGCTTTCGAAAATTATCTTTCTGCGTTTTTCGTTTTCGCGGATATCGTATGCGCCGAGTGTGTACATAGAGGAATGATAATCCGGGCGCGAAGCAAAGATAACGGGGGTTTTAGGCTGCTTTTCGCGGAAGAGCTTATAACCCGCGTAGTGCGTTTCCTCAAGATATTCGGGCGTGGGCGCGTTATGGTCGTAATCGTATACGAAAATACTCATTTTCTGCTTCGCAATATATTCCATAATAGCCGTTTCTGCCTTAGCGCCGCCGCCAAAGCCGAGGTTTATAAAATCTGTATCAAATCTTCTGGATATCATAGAGGAATAAGGCGAGGCAGGGCGCAAGCCGCCGCCGTGAACAATGGAGGAGCCGTAGAACATTATAGGCTTTTCATATTTATAGGGCGTAGGCGCCATAAGCTCACTTCCCTCGCGCAAGCCAATGTAAAGCTCTTTTATGCTTGCATCAAGCGGAAAATCGAGCATTATATCCTTCATATTATTGTTGCCATATTTAAGTCGGCTTTCAATATACGTTTTACCCTCGCCCTGAGAAGGAATGAAAATTCCGCGGAAACGGTATTCACCCTTTTCCTTCATAAATATATCAAAGGAGCTGGTAGCGGCAAAGGAGCTGGTCATACCGCCGCGAAGCTCATCTACCTCTGCATGAACGACTATAAAATCTGAAGTTGTGCGAAAGCGCACTCTGCCACCCGCCGTAACCTTCGAAAGTCTTTCCACGGTTTCGCTCGTTGCGGCGGCAACATCTGCGGGAACGCGACGAAAAGGCTCGCTGAAGCCATGGAGCGTAAAGGGCTCATTGCGCACGTTAACGTAAACGGGCGCTTCCATTGTTGTGTCTTTGAGTGGTGTTCCTATAGCTTTTGTAACAATCATGGTAATTCTCCTTGTTATATTATTTTTCAATTAACGTTTTAATAACTGCGCCGAAAGCGTCTGCCATATAGCTGTAGCCCATATCGTTCGGGTGGCAGCCGTCTGCCGTGCATTCGTCGCGCTTGTCCATGGGGTAAATTTTTGCGCCGTCTATGAAATATACGTTTCTGTCGCCCGCGGCAAGCGCGCGGAAATAGCTTTCCTTTATAATATTTCTGCGCTTTTCGTGTGCGGCAACGTCTGCCTCGTAGTAGTTCACGCGCGAAGCAAAAATAACGGGGGTTTTCGGTTGTTTCGCACGGAAAATTTCATAGCCCGCGTAGTGCGTGTTTTCAAGGTGCTCTATGCTCGGCGCGTTATAGTCGTAGTCGTATACGAAAACGCTCATGGGAAGAGATGCGATATATTTCATCATCGCTTCCTCCGCCGTGGCGTTGCCGCGGAAGCCGAGGTTGATAAAATCCGTATCCAGCTTGCGTGAAACAATGGAGGGGTATGTATTGCCCGGGCGCATAGCCCCCTCGCCGTGCACAATAGAGGAACCGTAGAAAACAACGGGCTTTTTGTGCTTGTATTCACTGCCCGCAAGAAGCTCACTGCCCTCGCGCAAGCCTATGTAAAGGCTCTTTATATTAGCCGTTATAGGCAAATTCAGCACGATATCACGCATTTCCCTGTTGCCGAATTTTATTCTGGATTCCGTAACGCCCCAATCCTCGGGCACAGAAGAGGAAAATATCGTATGAAAATGCTGCTTGCCTTCTCCCTCCACAAGGTAGATATCGAAATCTTTAGCGGCAATAAGCGCCTTGCTGGATGGCAAATCGTATGATTCAAGCTCTGCGTGAACTACGATATAATCGGAATTGGTGCGGAAGCGCACGCGTGCGCCCGTGGTGTTAGCAGCGAGCCTGCCCACGCCCTCCAGGCACTCCACCGCCACGCTTTCGGGTATGCGCCTGAAATAAGAGCAAAGCCCGTAAACGTGGAAAGGCTCGTTGCGTACGTCGAGGTATACGGGCGAGCTCATAGACGTTCTGAGCCCTGACGCGCCGAGGTTTTTCGTAACTATCATATATTCTTCACCTTCTTATTCAGTGTATTTGTAAATATACGTT
>JAFTNI010000067.1 GCA_017451975.1 Clostridia bacterium | reverse complement strand
TTCGACCTTTCAAGAGTATTTTCTTTATATCAGTATAACATAATTGCCGTTTTTTGTCAATATGTAGTAGCGTAGAAGCAGGGAATTTGATTTCTGCGGCTATTTTGGCTTCACCTGTTGAATTTTCCGCGAAAATGTTGTATCATAAATACAGATACAGCAAAGGAGAATTGATATGAAAATAATTTCGCTTCTTGAAAATACCACGCGCCGCGAAGATATGCTCACGGAGCATGGACTTTCGCTTTATATAGAAACCGATACGCACAAGATACTTTTTGATATGGGGCAGACAGATGCCTTTTATGAAAACGCCAAAACGCTTGGAGTGGATATTTCCGCTGTAGATTTTGCCGTTGTTTCACACGGGCACTACGACCACGGCGGCGGCCTTGCCAAATTTCTCGAGGTTAACTCTCGCGCGCCCGTTTATATAATGCGCGATGCATTTTTGCCGCACTACAATGCAAAAGGGAAGTACATAGGGCTTGATACGGCGCTTAGGGCAAACCCGCGCCTCGTTTTCACAGATAATATTTACGATAAATTCAGCATTGCGGAAAATATAACTCTTTACTCCTGCAACAACCGCGAGCCGCGCGCGGAAATAGACCCTTGCGGGCTTACGGAGCAGGAATGTGATATGCTTGTGCCCGATACGTTTTTCCACGAGCAATATCTGCAAATAGAGAACGTGGGGGAAGATGCGAAATGCGTTGTAATAAGCGGTTGCTCGCACAAGGGTATTCTGAATATTGCAGAGTGGTTTTGCCCCGACATTATTGTGGGCGGCTTTCACTTTTCAAAAAAGCCGATGGACGAAAAGCTTGCGGCAATGGCGTGTGCGCTCGATGAATACGAAACGGAATATTACACCTGCCACTGCACGGGAGAAGCACAATTTGAATTTATGCGCGGCAGAATGAAAAAGCTTAATTACCTTGCCTGCGGCGATATGCTGGAAATAAAATAAAAAACCGCCCTATTGGGCGGTTTTCAGACTGTCTAAAAAGTAAGCAAAGCCTCGCCCTATGGGAGAGGTGGCACCGTCAGGTGACGGAGAGGGCCATGAGAAAAGCCGAATTTGCATTGAAAATTTATGTTTTTGGTTTTTACCCTCTCACCGCTTCGCGGAGCTCCCCCATAGGGGCGAGCCTAAAATTAGTTTATCGACAAACTCAAACCCCTCTCCGTGCGGAGAGGGGTTATTGCTATTAGCCGTTTTTCTTTGCGTACATTCTCTGGAAGAATTTTACGATTTCTACGATCGGGATTACGCAAATGCCGAGGCCTGCCGCGATAGCAAACTCTGTAAGGCCAACGGATGTGAAGCCGAACGCACCTGCAAGGAAGGGAACTTCGCAAACGAGAACCGTTGCCGCGAGAGCGCCGATGCCTGCGAACCAAAGAGCCTTATTGTTGTGGCCGAGCGTGAAGATGCTCTTTCTCTGGGAGCGCATATTGAAGCTGTGGAAGATTTCTGCCATAGACATTGTAAGGAATGCCATTGTCATACCGTGTTCTGCACCGTACATATTCGCGCCGATGAAGTAGGAAATGAGAACAAGAATGGAAACCATAAGGCCCTGATATGCAACGTCGAGGCCAAGACCGCCTGAGAACACGCCGTCTTTTGCGTTACGGGGCTTGCGGTTCATAATTCCGGGCTCTGCTTTTTCAACGCCGAGCGCGAGAGCGGGGAAGGAGTCTGTTACAAGGTTGATCCAAAGAAGGTGAACGGGGGCAAGAATTTCAAAGCCCATGAGTGTTGCAATAAAGATACTGATAACCTCGGAGATATTGGAACCGAGAAGGAACTGAATTGCTTTTCTGATGTTGTCGTAGATACGGCGGCCTTCTTCAACAGCGCCCACGATTGTAGCGAAGTTGTCGTCTGCAAGAACCATATCTGCAACGTTTTTAGTAACGTCTGTACCTGTGATACCCATACCAACGCCGATATCTGCGGCTTTGATAGAGGGGGCATCGTTAACGCCGTCGCCTGTCATGGCTGTGATATAGCCTGCGCCCTTCCAAGCTGTAACGATACGTGTTTTATGCTCGGGCTGAACTCGTGCGTAAACGGAAATATTCTGGAATTCTTTTGCGAATTCTTCATCGCTCATTTCGTTGAGCTGTGCGCCTGTGATAGCGCGAGTTCTTGTTTGGTTAGAAGAAACAATGTTTTTTGTTTCGACAGGAGCATCGCCTTCGAGGATGCCGAGTTCTTTTGCAATAGCAACTGCTGTGTCAACGTGGTCGCCCGTGATCATGATGGGGCGTATGCCTGCGCTGCGGCATTTTTCAATAGCAACCTTAACTTCGGGGCGAACGGGGTCGATCATAGCGGAAAGACCGATGAAGCAAAGGTCATGTTCAAGTGCTTCGGGTTCGTAAGATGTGGGCTCTGCGCCGTATGTGCGTGTACCGCAAGCGAGAACGCGGAGCGCTCTGTCTGCAAAGCCTTTGTTTGCAGCGAGGATTTCTGCTTTGTATTCTTCCGTCATGGGAACGGGCTTGCCGTCCTTGAGGTAGTGCGTGCAGAGGTTTATAACAACGTCGGGCGCGCCTTTTGTATACTGAACGTATTCACCGCCTACGGGGTGAACGGAGGACATCATTTTTCTGCCGGAATCGAAGGGAGCTTCGCCGCTTCTGGGCATTTTTTCGTTGAGCTCGATTTTGGAAATGCCGAGCTTGTGAGCCCATTCAACGAGTGCGGCTTCTGTGGGTTCGCCTTCAACCTTGCCGTCGTGGTTAAGCTGAGCGTCGGAGCAGAGCGCCATAGCGGAAGCAAGAAGGTTCTTATCTTCGCCAAAGGAGTCTACAACCGTCATTTTATTCTGTGTGAGTGTACCTGTTTTATCGGAGCAGATGATCTGCGCGCAGCCGAGTGTTTCAACTGCTGTGAGCTTACGGATGATAGCGTTTTTCTTGGACATATTGGAAACGCCCATGGAAAGAACCACCGTTACAACGGCAACAAGACCTTCCGGAATAGCGGCAACCGCAAGAGAAACGGCAACCATGAAGGAATCTACGAATACATCTGCTGTGAGGTTGCCTTCAGCACCGAGAAGCTTAACACCGAAGATAAGCACGCAAATGCCGAGAACGAGCCATGTGAGGATTTTAGAAAGCTGAGCAAGCTTGAGCTGGAGGGGAGTTTTGCCTTCTTCCGCTTTAACGAGAGCATCGGCAATTTTACCCATTTCCGTATGCATACCCGTAGCTGTGATAACCGCTTTACCGCGGCCGTAAACTACCGTAGAGCCCATATAAACCATGTTTGCACGGTCGCCGAGCGGAACGTCTTTCGTTTCGTCCTTGAGGTTGATAATATCGATAAATTTGTTAACGGGAACAGATTCACCAGTGAGCGCCGCTTCCTCGATTTTGAGGCTGGCGTTTTCGATAAGTCTGCCGTCTGCGGGAACTGCGTCGCCTGCTTCAAGAAGCACGATATCGCCTACAACAAGGTCTTCGCTCTTAACGTGAACGATTTCGCCGTCGCGGAGCACTTTAGAGGTAGCTGCTGCCATTTCCTGCAAAGCTTCGATAGCTTTTTCGGCTTTGCTTTCCTGGTATACGCCAAGAACAGCATTGAAAATAACAACTGCGAGAATGATGATTGAGTCTGTGAAAGCGTCGAGGGTAAGGCCGTGAGCCATAACCTCAAGCACGCCACTTACTACAGCAGCAACCAAAAGAATGATGATCATGGGGTCTGCAAGCTGTTTAAGGAAACGAACCACAAGTGAATCTTTCTTTCCTTCAGCGAGCTTGTTTTTGCCGTTTTCAGCGAGTCTTTTTTCTGCTTCAGCAGTGGAAAGACCTTCGGCGGAGCTGTTTGTGCTTTTCAGCACTGTTTCAATGTCTTCGCAATAAAACTTCATGAAATCCTCCTGATATATTTTTGATGACCTATCTATACAAAAAAAGACTTATAGATAGGGTAAACCTATCCATAAGTCTGGTCATTTCATTCAAGCCAGGTTCCAAAGAACCAAGATGTTGACTTGCCTCGAAGCCGAAGCCCCGTAGACTACTCCCTTAAGGATATTATTGCTTTCCGAGGATATTTTTCCCCGTACGAATACTATTATACTCGATAATGTTAATAAAATATGAATAAAAAGTTAATAATATGTAAATAAATTTTCGCTATGGTATATGTTGACAATATATGATATGAAGTGATAAAATTATAAACAGAAGAAAATAATTGTAAGAAAACGGGGGTATTGTGTGAAAAAATGAAAATAATGCTGAAATATCTGAAGCCCTTCCGCGCGCGCATGGCGGCGGGGATTTCGATAAAGGTGCTTGGTACGCTTGTGGAGCTTTTGCTTCCATATATACTGAGCCACATTCTCGAAAAGGTAGTAGTGCGGCAAGATGTGCGCCAGGTTGTTTTCTGGGGCTTGCTTATGGTGCTTTGCGCGGGCGTGGCTTGCGTTTGCAATATTATAGCGAACCGTATGGCGGCGCGCGTTTCGCGCAATTTTTCGGAAAAGGTGCGCCACGACCTTTTTGCGCGCACGCTTTCGCTTTCCTCGGCGCAGGTGGATAAATTCACCGTTGCCTCGCTCGAATCGCGCATAACCACGGATACGTATAACGTGCACCATTTCGTGGGAATGATGCAACGCATGGGCGTGCGCGCGCCCATACTCCTAGTAGGCGGCATAGCCATAATCTGGTTATGGACTCATACCTCGCGCTTGCGATGATAGCGGTGCTTCCTTTTATATTTATAACGGTTTACTTTATTTCCCGCAACGGCGTGCCGCTTTACACGAAGGTGCAGGAGGCTGTGGATAAAATGGTGCGTATAGTGCGCGAGGATACACAGGGTATTCGCGTTATAAAGGCGCTTTCCAAAACGGAATACGAGCACGAAAGGTACGAAAAAGCCAACCGCGGGCTTTCCCACAAGGAGCAGAAGGCGGGAATTATTATGGGCAGCGTGAACCCTATAATGACATTTCTTATGAATATGGGCATAGTTATCGTTGTTTCCATGAGCGCAAGCCGCGTGGCAGGGCACGAATCTTCGCCCGAAACGGTTATAGCGTTTATGCAGTATTTCACGCAGATTTCCATGGCTATGATGTCTGTTACGCGCATTTTCGTTATGTATACGAAAAGCGCCGCTTCCGCGAAGCGAATAGCGGAGGTTATTGAAACGCCCGCCGACCTTACCGTTAAGAGCGAGCGCGA